>JAGPDM010000060.1 GCA_018057585.1 Candidatus Saccharimonadota bacterium | reverse complement strand
CAAACTCAGAAACCGACTCTGATATTGAGCCACAATAAAACTCTAGCTGCCCAATTGTATGGCGAGTTTAAACAGTATTTTCCAAATAACGCAGTTCATTACTTTGTCAGCTACTTTGACTACTACCAGCCAGAAGCTTATATCGCCAGTAGCGATACCTTTATAGAGAAAGACAGTGATATCAATGAGGAGATTGATCGACTTAGACATGCTGCAACATCAGCTCTGCTTGACCGCAAAGACGTGATAATCATTGCTTCGGTTAGCTGTATTTACGGTCTTGGAAGCGTGCAGGATTATGGCAGTCTTTCGATCAAGCTCAAGGTCGGCGAACAGCGCAAGCGCGATAAATTAATTAGGCAGCTAACTGACATCCAATACCAAAGAAATGATATTGATTTCCACAGGGCAACCTTCCGCGTTCGTGGCGATGTTCTAGACATCTTTCCAGCCAGCGAAGAGCTAGCTTTCAGGGTTGAGTTCTTTGGTAATGAGATCGAGAAAATCACTAAGATTAGTCCACTTACCGGCGAAATAATAGATACGCCTGATCATTTAACAATATATCCTAGCAGTCACTTCGTGACTCCATACGATAAGCTCAAAACAGCTCTTGGTTCTATAAAGACCGATTTAGATGAGCAACTAGAAACTTTTAAATCCCAGGGTAAATTGCTCGAGGCACAACGTTTAGAGCAACGGACAAAGTACGACCTAGAAATGCTCGAAGAAACAGGCTTCGTTAAAGGTATCGAGAACTATTCTCGTTACTTGACCTTCCGTGAGCCCGGCGAACAGCCTGCAACCTTGCTAGATTATTTCTCTGATAATTATTTGATGTTTATTGACGAGTCTCACCAAACAGTTCCACAAGTTCGCGGTATGTATAACGGCGACCGCGCTCGAAAAGAAGTTTTGGTGGAGCATGGTTTTAGACTTCCAAGTGCGCTCGACAACCGTCCGCTCAATTTCCAAGAATTCCAAAAACACTTAAGCCAAGTTATATATGTTAGCGCCACGCCAACAGACTATGAGCTGTCTAGATCAGAGGGTCATATTGCCGAGCAGGTTATTAGACCAACCGGACTGCTTGATCCGCCTATTGAAATCCGACCAGCCAGCAATCAGGTCGATGATTTGATTGCCGAGGTAAAAGACACGATTGCCAAAGGCGAAAGGGTTCTAGTGACCACTCTGACCAAACGTATGGCCGAAGACTTAGCAGAATATCTTGAGGAGCTAGACATTAAAGTCGCCTATCTGCACTCCGAGGTCGATACTTTGGATAGAACAGATATTCTGCGCGACCTACGGCTCGGTGTTTACGATGTCTTGGTCGGAATCAACCTACTGCGTGAAGGTTTGGACTTGCCTGAGGTTTCATTTGTCGCGATTCTAGATGCTGACAAAGAAGGCTTCTTGCGTAGTGAAACTGCATTGGTGCAAACGGTGGGGCGAGCTGCGCGCCATGTTGATGGCCACGTAATTATGTACGCCGATAAGATTACCGGCAGTATGCAAAGAGCTATCGACGAGACTAACCGTCGTCGTGAAATCCAGAAGGCTCATAATGACAAGAATAATATAACGCCTGAGGGTATCAAAAAACGAATTGAGGAAGCTACGCTACTGCGTAAAGAAGCCCGCAAGAGCGATAATCACGGACTTGATATAGACCCTAAGAAGATTCCTAAAGAAGAGCTTCCACACTTAATCCGTGATATGACCGGTCAAATGGATCTGGCAGCTAAAAACCTTGATTTCGAAAAGGCCGCCGAGTTACGCGACACAATAGAATCACTCAAAAAACAGATTTAGTAACGTGATCTGTATCAGCAACTACTGAGATTTAAGCAAAACTAACTGTCCAGGTTCAAGCGTTTCAGGGCTAGTGCTTTCTGTAAGCCCTAGCTGTTCTCGAGAAGCGGTCGAAGCAAAACGTACTAAATCCCAGTCATAGACACCAAGACTAATTTCCGCCTGCTGTACAATCCTCAGGCGGGCTCTCGTCTCTTCAATAGGGTCAATTCCTGCTCCTGCACTATGGCCCAGAGGACGGTCTTTCACTTCAAAATTAGGGTGACCTTCATATTTTTCCCTCCAAACACGTCCGTGCTCTCTGCCTCCTAAGTAATGACTAAAGAGTGTGCCCATCTGTTCTGGGGGGACTTCTGCAGCAAAAGAACCAGCCTGCCCGCTGATTAAGTGCGGAACTTTTAAAAGATCAGCTGTCAAGGCTAGAGGGTCAAGATTCACGGTCGACCATAAAGATGTCTCGCTGTCTCGACTACGACGAATTATTTCTGGAATGCCGAGTACGCTACCCAGTACTGTCTCACCGACAGTTCGAGGTGCTTTGTGAATATTTCTAATGTCCGGAGCATCCGGCCAACAAGGGTCAGCAATGCAAGCGTAAACCACCTCTCTATCATGATCACCTTGAGTAGCTAGTACTCCCTGGCCAAACATTCCAGGTCTAGAAAAACCGGTCCAAATTATGTGTTTTGTGTTGACAACGCCGTTGTCGTCAAGAGCATTTAGGGCAAGATGTGCATTTCTCGCAGATAACTCTTGAGATTGAGTAAGCAGTAGGCCTATCTTGCGTACTAGGCTGGTCCCGTCTTCAAATCCGCCGTGCCCTTCCGGACCTATCTCTATAACCCTACTGCCATCACTCGCTATGCGTTGCGCGGAGTCTTCATTAAGCCCGTCAATACTGGTAAAGACCGGAGTCCCCTCTACCACAGGCGTTTCCGCTAAGAGTTCATATGGCTCATAATATCGTATCTGATAAGCCCATCCTTCGATGCTAAATCTGTACTCGGTACTGGTTCCAACTCCCGGAATCTCTACGGTACTATCTGGCACTAATTCTAATTCTCCTGTTGGAAATGTTTCCAGCTCACTGGACTCACTCTCCGGTTCTGGGAGGTCTTCGACTAGTCGTAGATGTGGTTGTTGTTGTGGCATAGATTTGCTTTTGCAGGCAATCTTGAGCTACGAGTGAACATTATTAACATAAGCCTTAAACTTAATTTTGGCAAGTTCAATATTGTTATCTATAATGAACTGCTATATGGCTAAGCTAACAAAAGAAGAAATTATTAAACTAGCAAGACTCAGCAAGATAAAGCTGAGTGAAAGTGAAGTTGAAACTATTAGAGTTGAGCTCGAAAGTATCTTGGGTCATGTAGAGCAGCTGCAGTCGATTGACACTGAAGGAATAGAACCAACTTATCAAGTAAGTGGATTGAAAAACATTACTCGTAAAGA
>JAGPDM010000026.1 GCA_018057585.1 Candidatus Saccharimonadota bacterium | reverse complement strand
TAGTTTTTGCTGTCGCCCGTATGAAGGGTCCGATAAGAGAAACAATTAGAAACAGTCACAGATTAAACGATGCACTCGAGTCGGCACCGCACTTCACGCTAATGGGAGACGCGATTGCGGCTTTCTACGAATCACGCAAAAGTTAATATAGCTTAGGTATCAGCCGCTTATTAGTGCAGCGATATGACATGTAGCTTTTTATTGTTTTTGTCTTTAGACACTTGATTAGGAGTATAGTTTGTTTGTAGGCGGTTACTAATATTGGAGGCAATATGGCAGTAAATGGGCCAAAAGGACACGGACGAATTGGACGGATAAAACAACGCTCACAAGTTTTAAATCCAAAAACTCAAAGATACGTAGAGCGAGATGCTAAAACTGGCAGATTCATAAATGTCAAAGCTGACCGAGCTCCATTCAAAGGTGTCAGAGTAGAAAAATAGTATAAACATACCTTGGCTGACTGAATAGTATGGATCTAGAGATTTGTATATTCTGTGATCTTTGAAGTAATATTTTTTTACAAATTAGAAAAAAAATCGCTATCAAGCATAACCAAAATGCTCTATAATTAGTGACAGAACGGCACACTACGGTCACTGCTGGATCTTTTTCAAAGATTACATACTCCGGTCACTGTAAATCTTATGTGTTCATACATTCGTCTTCCTATGATTATAGAATCATTAGATGACTTCAGTTATCAGCTAGAACTGATTGCTCAATCTATAAAGCGTAAAACGATTTGCGTATTGGTTTCATGAATTTAGCTAAAAATAACAAACAAGCTAAACGCCACTTCATGTTTATAAGATCAATACACACATCACATAATCGCTTAGTTTTTTCTACTCCAAAACAAACAAATAGAAGGATATATTACAACAAATTTACTAAAACTATAGGAGCTTACAGATGATAAAAATGATTAATGAAAAGGTAAAAGTTTTAGCACAGTTCGGCAAGGATAGTTCAGAGATTACGCCGAGCCAGTTCGAATGGGACAATCAGGCGTTTACGGTGAGGAATGCCCAGAAAGCAATCTATAAAAATGGCGGACAAGTCGTCTACATGTTCTCTGGTACTGATGGAGTCACTAGTTTTGAGCTCGATTTCAATCCAAAGGACTACAGCTGGATACTGACTAAGATCTGGAACACTGCCCTAGCCTAGCTCATCGCTGTTCCTATGAAGAAGTATATTGACAAGATATTCGACTTAGAACATAGTTAGACTAATAAATAAAGCTAAGAAGGAGGTCTGGATGATTTTTGTAGCATTAACTTTAATGGCCACGGGGGTTATGGGAGGACTGTTAGGCTATAAATTGTTTAAAGTCATGCTGCCTCTCATTGGCCTAATTATTGGATCGACAATTGGGTTTGTTGGTGTCCAAAGCGTGTTTGGTGCCGGCGTAGTCAGCACAACAATGGCTATCTTTGCCGCGATGGCTGTGGGGCTAGTATTTGGTCTGTTATCGTTCGTTTACTTCAGAGTGGCGATTACCGTGTATGTAGTGACACTAGTGGCAACGCTATTTACTTACCTTGGTACATCACTAGGGCTTAGTGAAAACGGCTTTGTCCTAAGCCTACTCGCTATTAGTGGCGGAGTTTTAGGCTTTATAATTGCCACCGAGTGGACATTCGGTGATCGGCTGATTATAACTATGACTTCATTCGCTGGGTCGGCCTTTATACTTGCCGGAGTCTTTCTTGCTTCGGGCAGTATTAGCCTAGAGCAGCTTAATGACCAGGGTGTAATACGATCAGTCGCACAAACAGTCGACCAGTCTTTCCTTTGGGTATTCGTCTGGCTGGCTGGCGGATTGATTATGTCTCAGATGCAGCGAGCAACCCTGATTAATAATATGTTTGGTGACCAGTTTCAGTTCGACGACAAAGCAAATAAAAATAGACGCAAATAATCAACGATAACTTAAAGGAGATTTAAAATGGCAAAGAAGAGTTCACTAAGAATAACAGGTGTTAACGCAGGCACGATTGCTATGTTTGAAGGCACTTTAGCGGGCATTATCGGTCTTGGCGTGGCTATCATGTTTAGTTTAGGTAAAACAATCGCTATCACCGCAAGCACCAGTAGCGTTCTAGCTGGCTTCGCTTTTGGTATAAGTGCCGGAATTGTTAGCATCATACTACTGCCGCTAATCTACTTTGGCATGGGCTGGATAGTTGGCTATATCCATGGTTGGATCTTCAACGTGGTTGCCTCATCATCTGGCGGTATCGTCGTCGAAACCGAGAGCTAGAAGGATCGTAATTTCGGGGTAAAATCTAGCCTAAGATAATTGTAGCAAGACCTAGAAAGGTTAAGAATCCAAGCACATCTGTCGCTGTAGTTATGAATATAGTGGCAGATGAAGCTGGATCTTTTTTTAGTTTTGTCATTACTAGCGGGACTAAAGTGCCGAAGATGGCAGCAATAACGAGATTGATTACCATGGAGAGTGCCAACACGATAGCGATTTTCCAGTCTCTGTCTTTAAGAATCACGATCAAGGCTACTAAGAGTCCATTAATTAGGCCATTTATAAAACCAGCGCCAATCTCATTTTTTAGGGTCTGCCAAGCAGTCCTAATTGATATTTGCCTTAAGGCGATACCACGTACGACAACCGCTAGCGTCTGAGTAGCTGCATTTCCACCCATGCCAGCAACGATCGGCATGTAGACAGCCAGTAACACGTATTTGGAAATAGTGGCTTGGAATTGACTAACAGTGAAAGCTGCGAGGAAGGCGGTAGCAAGATTAATGATTAGCCACTTATAACGAAATTTAACTTTTTTTCTTGTAGTATCGGTGACGTTCTCTTCATCGCTGACGCCGGCAAAGTCATATAGTGATTGGCCGCTCTGGCTTTCGATCAGTTGCAATACATCATCAGAATAGATAATTCCGACAACCAGATCGTCGTCCGTCAAAACTGCTATTTTGCCGTGCGGGTGGGTGTGAAACGTGTCAATCACCGTTTGATGGTCAGCAGCATATGAAATCGTTGGCATGCGCTTTATATATTTCTTAATACCCTCCGTCTTGTTGGCGAACCCGAGCTCATGGCCTGGGAGATATCCTGCCAGAGAACCACCCTTCATTACAAGAATTACCGGCAATCTACCAGTTCGTTTTTCGTGCTGTTTGAATTTCTTAGAGACAGCAGCAACCGAATCACTGATTTCCATCTGTATGTAGTCAAGTGTCATTAGGCCAGCTGCGGTCTTAGGATCAAATTCTAGTAAGGTCGAAAGTGAAGATTTAATTTCATCAGCCAGCTTGCCTAGCACTCTATCTCGCTTGGCTTTATGAAGGATCTGCAAGATATCGGTTGCCTCGTCTGGGTCGACCATTTCGATAATCTTTACAAGATCATACTCTGGTATGCGGTTGAGAATATCGGTTTTAACTGTCTTAGTGACTCTTCTTATAAGATCCGTTCTTTCTACCTGACTAAGCTCAAGGAAGAGTGAGATACGCTTGTCTTTCACGAAAAGAATGTCAGCTAGCGGCAGTGAATCTAGTGGGTTGAGATTTTTTTGTTGATTCATATATTTTCTTATCGTAAAAGTATAGGCTTCGATGATTACACATGCAATCCAGACAAAGACTAATAGGTAAAATTTGCTCCGAAATGCGATAATTTTTTTATGATTCGTTTATGGCACCACGGTGTCGAGGCTGGCTAGGCATTCATCTGCTTAGATGCTAGTGTAAACCTCCTCACATTGTTGTATTCTAAGGCGTATAGATAACTTAAGCAAAGGAGCTAGCATGTCGGAAGTAGGGACTTACAAAGAGGGCGGTATGGAAACGCCAACAAAATTGAAAATGTCTAAATTATTATCATGGGCGTTCTACGCTTGGGCAGTATTTGGTGTAGGAACTTTGCTATTGAGAGTTTTTCTACTGGTGACATCAGCCAACATGACTACCAGCTTTACAGCATTTATTGCTAGAACTTCCTCTAATTACCTACAACCGTTTTATGGAATCTTCCCGCAGCAGAACGTTACTGATACCGGCTATCTTGACGTGTCTGCTCTGTTTGCTGCCATAGTCTACTTGTTTCTGGCCTGGAGTTTTATGGAAGTTATAAACTATGTTCAAGGCAACATAGACAGAAGCCGTGTGAAACAACATGAATATCAGTTACGACAGTCGGCAACGTTGGACAATACTCGGCGTAGTAGCAAAAACCGATAGAGATGTTCCGACAGATCTAGGGATACGATCACTAAAATTGTGCTTCGAATTAGGCTATACTGTAGCTGAATGAACGATATTATCTGCCCACACTGT
The DNA here is from genome assembly GCA_018057585.1 of Candidatus Saccharimonadota bacterium. Classification (GTDB taxonomy): domain Bacteria; phylum Patescibacteriota; class Saccharimonadia; order Saccharimonadales; family JAGPDM01; genus JAGPDM01. The sequence goes on along the minus strand of JAGPDM010000026.1, from coordinate 7,554 downwards.
AAAAAAGCTTTTAAAGTTGACGAGGCTGGTTTTGCGGATATTTTAAAGCAGGTTCGGGATGGTCAGTTTAAAAAAGAGCTGCATGAAAGACTGGAGCTAGCAGAAAGAGACAAGTTTAGTGCTGTGCAGCTGGCCGAAGAAAAGACTAAAAGTGAACTCAGAACTGAATTCGTAAAGTTGCAAAAAGAACTAACTGAGATGAAGTCCTCAAAAGACAACGAGATTACTAAACTTCAAGCCAGGGTCAGTGCTTCAGAAACAGAAAAGAAACTAGCTCTAACTGAAGCCGTAAATAAGATTGAAAAAGAACGTGACGCACTGGCTAGCAAGCTAGAAAATAAGGCGACTGAAAGCAAATTGCTCGAATCCTCATTAAAAGATAAATACGAAAACGAACTCAAGACCAAAGACGAAATGATTGCCTACTACAAAGATATGAAGGCCAAGCTTTCGACTAAGATGGTCGGCGAAACTCTGGAGCAACACTGTGAAACTGAGTTCAATCGTCTGCGGGCAACTGCCTTCCAAAACGCCTACTTTGAAAAAGACAACGACGCTTCGTCTGGCAGTAAGGGTGATTATATCTACCGAGAAACTGATGATGCGGGAAATGAAATCATTTCGATAATGTTCGAGATGAAAAACGAGGGTGATGAAACTGCCACCAAGAAAAAGAATGAAGATTTCTTAAAAGAACTTGATAAAGATCGTAATCAGAAGACATGTGAGTACGCAGTGCTGGTGACACTTCTTGAATCTGATAGCGAGCTGTATAACACCGGCATTGTTGATGTGTCGTATAAGTATCCGAAGATGTACGTGATTCGCCCGCAATTCTTTATCCCAATAATTACCCTACTTCGAAATGCAGCATTAAATTCGATGAAGTATAAATCAGAGTTGGCACTAGTGAAAGCTCAAAATACGGATGTAACAAACTTTGAAAGCCAACTTGATGACTTCCGTGAGTCATTTGGACGTAACTACCGACTGGCTTCAGATAAGTTTAAAACAGCAGTCGAGAGTATCGATAAATCAATCGTTCAATTGCAGAAAACTAAAGATAACTTATTGCGTTCAGAAGATAATCTGCGGATTGCTAATAATAAGGCTAACGATCTTACCGTCAAAAAACTAACTCGCGGCAACCCGACTATGACTGCTAAATTCGAAAACCTAAAACCTGATTAGTATTATCGGTTAGCTTGAGGGCTATTTAGGATTTTTATCAATCAGAACGGCTTGTTGCCATTTGCTTGGCTTTTTATCGGTTCGATGGATGCAGCCGACCCAGCAACATGGACGTTTTTGCCCATCAAGCAATTCCTCTGTTGTCCTTCTGATCCGACGAGCTCGGGTTTTATCTTGCTTTGCATCTTCAACCCAGCAGATGAATTCATTTCGAGCAACTGTGGTTATTGCCTCCCAGAGTATAGCGACCTCTTTGTCGTCAGTAATAGCCTTAATTAGATCATCTGGTAGTTCGTGGACAAGACCGCCTGAGATTGGTTGTTCGTTCATAAGATAATTGTACCACCTGGAGATAGATAATAATTACTGCTGAACTATTTCTTGTTTTTGTAGTTTTTTAAACGCTTGTTAATCCTTAAGATCATAGCAACTACTGGTCCAGAGAGAACTGCACCTAAAACTCCGGCTACAGTCGAGCCGATAATTGTTGAAGCAAACATGATTGCCGGATGGACATCAAGTTCGGATGATGCCTTGACGTTTTGTAGAACTGGTTGGACTAAGACCTGGACAACGATTATGACTACAACCAGAATCAGCGAGGCATTGAGACCTTGCGAGCCTAAGGCTAACAAGACTGCAAAAGCGCCCGCGAAGAAGGCACCTATATACGGCACGTATGATGTTACTAGGGTGACCACGGCAATAGCAAAAGCCGATGGTATGCCCATGAATAGAGCTACTAAGCCAATAGTGAAGGACACAATTACGCTAGTGAATGTCAGGGCTGAGAAGTATTGACGGAGCGAGGATATGCCGTCTTCAAGCACTCCTTCTGCCAGATCCTTAGGGACGCTGAAGCTAGAGCTGATCCAGCTATTAAGTTTTTGCCAGTCAGACAAGATATAATAGAGCATGAATAAGGCGATGATGGTTCCAGCTACTAGGCCGCTGACAATGGAAAAGCCGCTACCCACGACCGAACCGAACCTGGCAGGAGAAGGAGATGACTTGGCTAGCCCCTCTACTTTACTGAGGATTTCATCACTAGAGCCAATATCAATACCAACACTACTAAGATAATTGTTGAGCTGATTAAAGCCCTGAGTTAGTTCTGTACGAAGAGCCGGGGCTTGTTTAGTCAGGCTATTTACCACGATATAGATTGATCCGAGGCTGATTGCGACCAGGCCGAGCAAGACTACAGCCGCCGCCAGTCTTCGGGGTAAATATTTACTCAGAAGATCTACAGTAGGGGCAAAAAGAGCACCAATGACCAGCGCGACGACTAAAGGTGCAGACAGGCCCGATAGATTGCTTATGACATAATAAACAATCGTAGCCGCGAGCGAGATGCCTACAATTGCCCAGCTTTTATCTGCCAATACTTTTAAAGTTGGATGAGTGTAAGATTTCAAAATGTGCTCCTTAGCTTGATTGTCTTTATTATAGTTTGTTTACTGATTAAATATCAACTATTCGAGAATATAGAATGCACAGGCTGCAGTTTTACTATTTATGTTTTAATTAATAAAAATCTAAAATAATTACAATTTTCCGAACCAAGAAAAAACTTGAATGATGATTATTGCTAGATTTGTAATTAAACCAATGATTGGCACGTAGATACTGAGGCTTAGTTCCTCGCTTGAAATCATTTTTAGTGCCGCGATTTGAACAATTGAAAATATCAATAACAAGGAAAAGCTGGTTATCTTGGCCAAGACGACTAACGGCAGAGCTAAAGCACCAATCGTGATTGCAATTACCGCTACAAAAGTAGCTAGAGTCGGCGTATGGGTTTTCGTTGATACTCGAGCTAGCGGACTAGGCAGCCAACCTTCTCTGGCTAGTCCGTAAAGTACGCGTGAGCTCATTATTATCTGTGCCAATACACCATTTGTTACCGCAAATAAGCCGATTACAGTGATTATTGGCAAGCTACTACCTGATGCGGCCTGGAATACGCTAGCCAGTGGCGCTTTGCTTGCTGCCAGTTCCGATGAGCTAAGCACTGACAAGGCGGCGATGGCCGTCAAGACGTACAGCACGGTTGCGCCGATTAAGGCTACCAGCATGCCCTTCCTAAGGCTCTTCTTCGGCTCCTTGACTTCTTCAGCTATGTTTACCATGTCTTCAAAACCGATAAAAGCATAGAATGCTAAGAAACCACCGAGGAATATCGCCATCGGTTCAACGCTATTGAACGATCCGATACTGCGACTAAACGAAGTTGCTACATCACCATTGACACCGGCAAAAGCTATAATAAGCAACAGTCCGATAGCTTCAATAACGGTTAATAGAACTGCAAACAATGCCGATTCCTTCATGCCCTTTAAAGCAATTAGCGAAAGAGATGCGATCAATGCTAAAATGACCAACTCGCTAGGGGCCTTACCGCCAAGTGCGGTCGGTTCAATAAGTTGTTGGAAGTATCTGTCGAATCCATGTAGCAGTGCCGAGGCTGAAACTACGCCTGTAAACGCAAGTGATAGTCCAATTATCGTGCTGAAAAATTTTGAGTTGAAAGCTCTTTCTGTATATACGGCGGCACCAGCGCTGACTGGGTATTTAGTTGCAAACGCACTGTAGGTTATGGCTGTAAAAGTGGCCACGACTCCAGCAATCAAAAATGACCATAACAATCCATCACCAGCTACCGAGGCAACTTCACCAACAAGAACGTATATTCCGGCACCTAGTATATTTCCAAGTCCATAGAGGCTGAACATCTTCCAATTGACTGATCGTTTTAGTTTTGTCATATATAAACTTTTCTATTTGAATCTAGATATCTAAAATAATTATGTCACAAATTGTATCGAGCTACTATTAGCATCTCAAATCGTCTGTTATCATTAAAAAATGAATAATCCAATCAAAAAATCATCCTACTCATTTAGTGAGCATATCCAGATTCGTAGTTGGAAACCTGTCTATCTTGGTCTGTTACTTGCTTTGATATTCTTACTATTTTCATTTCTACCATCGCTACTAGCACGACCTTGGTATATCCAAGGTGTTGTCTCTGGACTATCTCTAGCGATCGGTTACCTATTGGGCACGAGTGCAAGTGCTACAATACGCTGGTTTACTCAAAGAGAAATTCCAGAAAACATAAAAAATCAGGCCTGGAATATACTGCTAATTATTGCACCAGTCTTACTTATTGTATCTCTTTTTCTTGGCAGGATGTGGCAAAATGAAGTGCGTCAGCTACTAGGCGTTGAATTGATTGGCATGAAAGATAGCATGTTAATAATCGTCTCAACAATTTTGAGTTTTTTGTTGTTCTTTTTTGTTGGTCAATTGTTTATTGTTTTAGTGCGTAAGGCTCGTAAGTTAATTGGGAATCGAGTGCCAATGCGTATCGGGGCTGGGTTTGCTTTAGTAATGACATTGTTCTTATTCTATTTTGTTTTTAGTGGCGTAGTTGCAAAAACATTTTTCAGGCTAGCAGATGAGAGCTTCTCAGCTCGTGAGCTGACTGCGCCCGAAGGTATAACTCAACCTGCTAGCAAATATAAATCAGGAAGCCCAGAGTCGAAAATACCATGGCAAAACATCGGCTTTCAAGGTCGAGGCTTCGTCGGTGGAGGGCCGAGCGCAAGAGAAATAAGTGACTACACTGGTAAGAAAGCCCTTGAACCTGTCAGAATATATTCAGGCTATACGGCCGCCGATACATCCGAGGCTAGAGCTAGGCTGGTCGTAGAGGAGCTAAAACGCACAGATGCCTTTAGCCGCGAGGTTTTAGTAGTAGCGACACCAACAGGGACTGGCTGGATAGACCCCACGGTATCCGATGCGCTCGAATACATGTATGACGGAGACAGTGCAATTGTCACACAGCAGTATTCATATCTACCGAGCTGGATATCATTCTTAGTTGACGAAGGTCGAGCCATAGAAACAGGTCGTGCCTTATACGATGCCGTAATCGAAGAGTGGCTTGCCCAGCCAGAGGCTGAAAGACCGAAGCTGTTTGTCTATGGACTAAGCCTAGGCTCCTATGCTGGGCAAGAACCCTTTAGTGGGGTTAATGATATTCGTCGCTCGGTTGACGGAGCACTATTTACTGGCACCCCTAACCGTTCAATGTTGTGGAGAGACTTAACTGCCCAGAGAGATCAAGGCAGTCCTGAGTGGCAACCTAGCTACAAGAATGGGCAGAGCGTTCGTTTTGCATCGTCAAAACAAGACATTCTAGAGAATGACGATAAGTGGACTGACGATACTCGCATTCTTTACTTGCAGCACGCCAACGATCCGATTACTTGGTTCGATTCTGACCTATTATTCAACAAACCTGACTGGCTTAAAGAAAAACGTGGCTACGCAGTATCCCCAGCTACCAGGTGGTTTCCAATACTGACTTTCTTTCACATTGCATTAGATCAAGCTGTCGCAGCTTCGGCACCAGTTGGGCATGGTCACTACTATATCGACACGACAGCTTATGCTTGGCAGGCTGTGACTCGTCCAGATGGTTGGACTACTAAGGATTCAGATAGACTTCAAGCCTACATAAAAGCTAAAAACGAATTCGAGATCACCACACCTTAAAGGTTGCTATTTTTGTAATTTGCCGCTGCTGACCTGGATTGTAGATCCGCCGTTCTCTTTATCTGGCATAACTGTTATGCCGACAGTTCGACCTTCAGCTTCGTTTTGGGTCTGGATCATCGCAATGTCGTCAGTTTGCGAACTAGAAAGAACCTTATAGCCATTTTTCTCTGATAGTTCCGTCTTATAAAAGTCCAAAACTTTGTCGGGACTGTCTTTGGATTGGAAAGTAGCCGTAAAGAACTGATCGCCATTAGATGCAAAACTGGAAGAGGATACCAACTTTGCCTTAGGATAGATCTTGATAAATTTAGGAAAATCATCAGATAACTTTTTATTTTCAGTACTGAATGTCGATTCACCATCTTCACTCTTAACTTTTACGGTTTTGCCATCTTTGCCTATGTCCAGCTCAGATCCGGTTGCCTTCTCGAAGGTTTTTTCAGCAGCCTTTTTAAACAACATGCCGAAAATTATTGATCCGATAATACTTAAAATTATAAGTCCGCCGATGACACTGGCAATTATTATCAGTACCTTTTTATTCGGATTTACTGCTTTACTTGCTTCTCCGCTTTTCTTATTTTTATCTTCTGTAGTTTCTGATTCTTTATCAGTCAAAATATCCTCCTATTATTTTATATAAAAATAGATTATTTTTGTACTTTAAGAAGATCAAAACCACCAATTAGTGGTAGGCGCTTCATTTCGCCATTTAAGGCGGCGATAATCCCCATGATGAATAATACGAATACAAAAATATTGCCAAATGGCAGTATTAGGAACCATCCAATAAACGGGATGACAGAGCCGATCATGTTGACCGCAAAAGCTGTTATGCCAAGCAGTAGTCCTTGATTAGCATGAAACATCGCATATTCGCTCTTAGGGTTTGTTAGCATGGGGACTAAGAACAGAATGCCTAGATAGCCAATTGCTGAAACAGCCTTAACTTCGTCAATGTTTTCAGGCTTAACTTTGTTAGTGTCTGCCTGTACTTCTTTTGTTTGCTCTGCCATTGGTTTCTCCTCGGTTATCTTGTTTATATGTTGCTAATGTATCTCAGTCAGTAAAATATTGCAAACTAGGTGCTTAAACTTTACTATTTATTGCCAGAAACTTCTTTATTTATTAAATCAGGAGCATAGGTTTGCATGTAGTAGGCGCTAAATATGTGGCCGATGTGGGAAAAGGCTTGGGGGTAGTTTCCCAGGTATTGTTGTTTTTGTGGATCGTACTCTTCGGAAAGTAGTTTCTGATTGTTCATTATTTTATCGATACCCTTAAAAACATGAAGCGCCTTTTCGTGTTCTCCAACACTGGATAGTGAAGCTGATAACCACTGGCTACAGAGTAAAAATGCGCCTTCGTGGCTCGTGAAACCATCATCGATTTTGTAACGATTAATAAATATATCATCAACTTTTAGATTCTCATAGGTGTTTAAGATAATCTGCTTGGTTGATTCCTCATGCCGATCAAGGAACTGCAGCGGAGTAAAAAGTAAATTCGATGCGTCAATTGCTGTCGTTTCCGGGTGCATAGTAAATATCTGACGATCAGAATCATAGCAATTATCCCAGATCCATTCGTATATTTGTTTCTCAGTTTCTTGGTACAGTTTCAGCTTGTCCTCGGAGATACTCAGCTTGTCTTTAATTTTACTAAGTCTATTCAAGCCAACCCAGCAAATTACTTTACTATAGGTGTAGTGCTGGAGTTCTCCCCTAACCTCCCAAATACCGTTGTCCTTTTTCTGCCAGTTTCTGATAATCGCATCCGCCAAATATTCGA
>JAGPDM010000059.1 GCA_018057585.1 Candidatus Saccharimonadota bacterium | reverse complement strand
AGCGTTTGGCCGCCAGTACACTTAGCATCTGGCTCATCTAGAGCATAAACAAAATAGGCAAAGCCGGCATCCTCATCCTTCACGCCATCGATAGTTATTGAGGTACCAGTATCGCTAGGTTTGATATTATAAAAAGCTATACCGGTAATAGTTATCGACTGGCCATCTCCCGGATTGATAATTATCGGTACATCATGAGGATTTATGCTGGGAGCTTTGCCAACATATGGTTGAATCAAATCATGGAACGATTGTAGGTCCACTGCTCGATTAATAGTCGAACTACAGCCGTCACTATAGCCTTTGCCTATACAAACCCCACCTGCACCATCCAAAGTAACTTGATCCGCTGCACTCAGCTCCTCTGGTAGTGGATAATGCCCTTTATCAATTTTATAGCTAGCTAAGCCCTTAGAGTATTGCTGGACTATTCGCCGGACAACAGCTGCTTGAGCGCGGTCACCTATTCGGCCATAGGCCGTTAAGACTAGACCGGCTAGAACACCTATGACGACAATCACTATCAGTAGCTCGAGTATGGTGAAGCCGGATTGTCGGTTCTTTTGATGATTCATCTTAAACTTAAGCATTACAAGTAATAATTATAACTAAATTTCCATGGATTGATACTATTGTCGATCAGTCGTTAGCTTCGTTTTCTTATTGTATAAGATTTGTGACTAATTAAATCACTAACTTTCATCAGCTCTGCTTTACCAGAACAGATGAAATGGAGTACTCTTATATACACTTATGAGATTATTAGAGATTAATTCGATTAGCAAAAACTACGGTAACGGTGCCAACTCGACACCAGTACTCCACGACGTCAGTTTTAACGTTGAACAAGGCGAATTTATTGCAATTATGGGCCCTAGTGGCTCGGGCAAGTCTACGTTGATGAATATTATTGGTCTTTTGGATGTCGCTAGTCATGGCCAATACCTGATTGGAGATACCGATACTAAACTGCTTAATTCTAAAGAGCAGGCAGATGTGCGCAAAAATAAAATTGGTTTTATATTTCAAAGTTTCAATCTGTTAGCTAGGCAAACTGCTCTGGAAAATATCATGCTACCGATGGTTTATAAAGGCAAGGATAGATTCACACGTGAAGGCAAAGCTCACGACTTACTAGAACAGGTTGGCCTAGTTGACCGTGGATTGTTTCAACCTAGCCAGCTTTCTGGTGGCCAAAAACAACGGATCGCTATAGCCAGAGCTTTAGCTAACGAACCAAGCTTGGTGTTAGCTGATGAACCGACAGGGAATCTAGATACTGATACCGGCATGAAGATACTCAATCTACTTTCTGATTTGAACAAATCCGGCAATACGATTATCATGGTCACCCACAACGAAAAAATAGCCCGCCATGCAAGTCGAATAATTACACTAGTAGACGGTAAAATTATTAGCGACAATATAAGCGAACCTGAAGCCAAGCCACAAAAGAATAAGAAGCCAGAGCTAGAATCTAAGCCCAAAAAGGTTAAAAAAACTAAAGCTAAAATTATTAAGAAATCTAATTCTAGCACTGATAAAATAAAACCAAAGAGAACTAAAATAGTGGTTGGGAGTAAGTAATGTTTTTTGAGAATTTTAGATTAGCCTTATCGACCATTCGCCAGAACAAGATTCGCTCTACCCTGACAGCCCTAGGTGTGATCATTGCTGTTTGGGCAGTTGTTCTGGTTGTATCAATTGGAAATGGCATAAAATCACAAATCAATAGTGAGATTAGCGGACTTGGCAACAACCTCATAACGATTACCCCTGGTAAAACAGTTACAAAAGATAAAAATGGCAAGATTAGCAAAATCAACTTTGCCAGTAGCATGACCACTTCCAGTTTGACTGTTAAGGATCTTGAAGATATTCAGAATATAAAAAACGTAGTCAGCGCCAGCCCGCACGCACTTCTGTCTGGAGAAGTTAAGATAGACGGCAAGGTTGTTAGTGATGCGCTAATTGATGCCACAAACGAGGACTACCCCAAATCGCTCAATCAAAAGGTCCAGCACGGTGGCTTTTTACAAGACGGTAGCAACACTAGTGCGGTCGTCATCGGTGACGGCATAAATAATGAATATTTTTCCGGGCAGAACCCGATCGGTAGCAAGCTAACCATCCGTGGCGACTCCTTTATAGTCACAGGTGTAATGGAGGAATTTAAGGTTGGTGGATTGAGTAGTTTTGGACCAAATGTTAATAATGCACTGCTAATAAGCCTAGATAATGGCAAGAAATATTCCAATGATCAAATTTCGATCCAAGAAATTGACGCCCGGATTGCAGACGGTGCTAATGTTGACCAAACAGTTAAACAGATAAGCGATAAGCTTCGTAAAAACCAAGGAGGAGAAGAGAACTTTACCATTCTAAAGCCGGAAGACCTACTGAACGTAACAGATAAGATATTCACACTATTGACTTCAGGAGTTGGCTTGATCGCTGGCATTTCAATTATTGTTGGCGGCATTGGGATAATGAATATAATGCTCGTTAGCGTGACCGAACGTACGAGAGAGATTGGTCTTCGCAAAGCTATCGGTGCCTACCCTAAGCAGATATTGCAGCAATTCTTAGTCGAGGCAGTAGTGATAAGTTTATTTGGTGGTTTCGTAGGCTTGCTGCTAGCTTGGCTGTCAGGATTAATTATCAAGCTTAATACTCAGCTCGAACCGAAGATTAGTATAATCACTATTCTAACCACTCTAGCTGGCTCAGTAATGATTGGTATTGCCTCTGGTATGTGGCCGGCTGTTAAGGCTGCTCGCAAGAGCCCAATTGATTCCCTACGTTACGAATAGTCGTGATTATACCGAAATAATACTTGTAATTTAGTACGAGGATCTAGGTTTTGAACTACGCTTCTCGCTACGAGCAACAATTGTTGAGCACGAACAATCTCCAGTCGCTATTGCTGTCGCAATCCTACCTTTAATAATATTTGATGCTATTGATAATGACCCACTTCTCCAAGGCGTAATTGCACAATATGTCGACTCATTAGTGGACGAGTGCCGGGAAACGTTAATGGCAAACAATGACGATTCCAGGATTGTTGTTGCCTTAGCGAAAGAGACCTCAAGAGAAGGCTCAGTAGGAAAGTTACAAATTACACTAAGAACAGCGGCCAGTAGTGAAGATCTTACTGTGGACGTAGGCAAGGTCGCCGAAACTTTCAGAGGTGCTGGTGGCAGACCACATGCTGCTGGTGGAATCCAAGCTGAACTAGACCGGAACAGCCCCGAAGATGATCAATTGATAGATTTGGCAGAATTTATAGCTGCAGGTGTTAAAAAAGCTAATGAGATGGAGCTAGCGGCCAACAAAGATTAATAATTGAAAGTTAGTTTTTACCGTCTTGATTACGCTTCTCACGATCTTGTTCAGTTTCCGTTGGACGGTTGTAGTCATCTTCGATTCTAAAAGTATTGCCATCTTCGGGTGTAGAG
>JAGPDM010000025.1 GCA_018057585.1 Candidatus Saccharimonadota bacterium | reverse complement strand
TAATTGGCGTCTTTGCGGCTGCTTCTGGTGTGATCGCACTTGTGCTAGCTAGTAACAAGCAGATTGTAATTAGAAAAAATAGTGACTCGACAGTTAGGCAAACTCGTCTGATTAGCAAACAGGTTAAACAGCGAAGCTTTGATGCTCGCCAAGCTTCGATGGTTGAGCTTGAAGTTCGGCAAAGCACAAAGACCGATGGCAAAGGTAAAAAAGAGAGAAGCATCGATAGCGTAATTAGATTGATATTACTTAATGATGACAAGATTGAACTTGACCGATCTTCGTTTAATGGTAGCAATAAAGACAGTCAGCTGAACGGGGTCGAACTTGCTAGTTTTAGCCCGATGAAGTCTGAAGCACAGGCGATTGCTGATTTTCTTGATATCCCATTGCAGATTAACGACTTATCCACACTAGCTGGAGCAGTCGATACCTTTAAAGGACTCAAGGATGAATACATAAATAAAGAAAAAACGGAGATTGAAGAAATTCCAGTTGCTCCAAAAACCCAAACTGCAGCCGAGGCTTTCGCGGCTGAACAGGTAGCAGCCAGGATTGCGTCTAATGCATCCAGCGCATCAGCGCCAGTTGTGTGGCCGTCAGTCATAAGTCCAGCTGAGCCTCCTGCAGTAGCGCCTATGCAGGCTCAAGCAGCGCCTCATCCTGCTACTGCACTTCCACAGGTGGACGGCCGAGTCGCTGTTGACCCAAGCCTTATCATTCAACCAGATCAAATAGACTTACAACCACCACAGCTGGAACCTGCACCGACAGTTCAGTCATTTCCATTAGTTCAGCAGGCGCCAGCTGATCAAGCAGCCCAACAACAAATAGTTAATCCTGCCAGACCAGTCCAGCAGGCTCTACAGCCTGCAGCGCCACCTGCCCAGATTCATACTGCCGTTCAGCCAGTGGCAACAATCCAGTCACAACAAAATGCTCCAGCTCCAGTCGTAGCTCAAACAGCGCCTGCCGAGCCAGACAGTCCTCCTCCTCAACAAGTCTCTCCGCCTAATACAGTGTTTTATCCAGCTCAACCTAAGCGCCTGCAGTAACACCAAGCACTGAGCGTAATTAGCTGAGACTCGACAAAATATATAATACATAAATAATTAAAAGATATATTTCTAGTAGAACATATGCATTCAGCTGTTTCTGTCGGTATTGTTAAATACTTATGTCGTAGAGCGAAGCAAAATATGCTTTTCCTGATTGGCGAGCTTAATTGTTGTTCGTCCAACAAGAACTATAGCTATAAGATTCACCAAGACACTGATCCATATAGCCGCACCGATACGCGCGCTGCTTAGGTAGGCGCTACTACCGGCGATAGTTGTTATTAGTGGCGCTACAAATGACCCGCCACAAGATATGCAGTGGGAGCCTATGATTGCTCCTACGCTACCGACTGAACTAAACTTGGAACCTTTGGCTGTTCGTTTTCGTTTAATTGTTTGCAGCATTAAAAGCAGATTGACGCTGGCAATAAACGAAAAGACAAGTAAAGACAATGCTCTAGGGTCGCCTAGATTAATGAAAATATTTTTTAATGAATCAATCAAGAAAAATATTTTATCTAATGGCCTAAGCGCTGAGTTACCAAATATTTCAGCAAATAGCGTGATATTTGTTAAATACACAAATAGCCACAAGCTAAACGTCCAGAGTAAAGCAAACTTGTAAGGTTTTGTTGTTATCATCGCGAATATGAACGATATATCTTCTTTCATGTATAAGCCTAGATTACATTCTCAGGACTGTTATTCAAATTACTATTGTAGTAATTGATCATCTTTTGTTCGTCAACTGATTTAAACTTTTCACTTCTTCGCCATGACGAAAATACTATTGGTGATGCGTTTGCTTCTCTCGGTGCCATGATTACTTTTGCCGGTGAAAACTTCGGATTACTATATGGTTTAAAGAATAAGCGTTCAAGTTTCTTCAGCTGGTCCTTAGGTAGGCTTGGCTGATACGAAATATATATGTAGCCATGCTCTAAGTTGTGCAAGGAATTTACGTCTGGTATCTCTTTAGCATATAACCCCTTCGGCACAGGCTCGCCATGTTTACCGGAAGTTGGTGGCTCATCGCCATCGTACTTAAGTTGCTCACCTTGCTTTAGGTGGTCACGCCCTTTATCGGTTTGCTCCTGTCCCACTTTTGGCGCTTCCTTATCGGGGTTTTTGTTCATGGTCACGATTCCAATGACTCCAGTAATAAAAACAACTATTATTCCAAAAAAAATCTTACTATTCATCTGCATACTCCTCTCGCAATATATTTATAGGTTCTGATTTGAGGTGTGCGAAGTTAGACTGACATGAACCAGGCTAACTGGATAGGCCTACAGGCGGAGAAGCGAATGTCTTAAGTAGAGATTATTATCGTATAGTTTATCAGGTTTATAGTTTCGTTTTTGTGCTGGTTCGATAGGCTTAATCTGAGCATTTATATGCTTCCAAAAATGCTGCAATTCGTCCTTATGGTCTCTTTTATTCTTTTTAACTTTTAGTATTTGCGATGGCTTATCAATCTGAATACAAGCTGTGGCGCAGTGAGTTGAATGCTCAATATTCGTGGATGAAGCATCGTCTTGGTGATGACTGTTCGAGGAGATTGAAGTCGCAGCAGCTTCGCCGTTGTGGCTTGCAGCCAGCGGCTGAGAAAGCCCGAAAGCTAACGCTAGCACAACGGAAAATGCCACTACTGTTTTAAGAGAATTTCCCACGCGACTCAACACCTTAAAGACTTATCTTCCGTAATAGTTGGGCGTTAGCTGCAACTATTACCGTCGATAGCGACATTAGAGCTGCACCTACGGCCGGTGATAAGACAAAGCCGCCTGCAGCAAATAGTCCGCCTGCTAATGGTACGGCAATAAGGTTGTAGCTAGTCGCCCAGATTAAGTTTTGCACCATTTTGTTGTATGTTTTCTGCGAAAGCTTAACGATTTTACTAACTCCTCTAGGATCATTGCCGGCAAGTATGATTCCCGCAGATTCGATCGCAACGTCGGTTCCAGCACCAATGGCAATGCCAATATCGGCACCAGCCAGTGCCGGCGCGTCATTGACACCATCGCCGACCATTGCGACTTTTGAGCCATCTTTTTGTAATGTTTTAACTATCTCGATCTTTCTCTCGGGTAATACTTCGGCGTAGTAGTTATCAATACCTAACTCTTCAGCAACGGAGCTGGCGACACCCTCAGAATCTCCAGTCAGCATTGCAACCTTCATTCCACTATTTTGCAGATTCTTGACGGCTTCTTTCGACTCTTCTCGAACTACGTCTGCGATAATCAAGCTAGCAAGTACCTCTTTTTTGTTCATAAGATAAACAATTGCCTGACCGTTGCTTGCAGCTTCTTTGCTGGCCTTGCTGTGTTTAGAGCCTAGTTCCATGTTTAGCTCTTTTACTAACGCTGGGCCGCCGACATAATATTGCCTACCGTCAACTTTAGCTTTAGCGCCTCGCCCGGAAAGCGCCTCGAACTTTTGCGCCTCCAAATAGTCGATGTTGCGATTATTTACTGCTTCAATAACCGCCTTACCGATTGGGTGTTCGGAGCCGGACTCAACAGAAGCTGCGATTGCCAACGACTTGTCCTCGTCTTCAGCTATGATTTTAATAAGACCTTGTTGACCGGTAGTTAATGTACCGGTTTTATCAAACAACACGACATCAATTTTGCGTGCGGATTCCAGGGCTGAACGCTGCCTCACCAGTAGACCTGCCTTAGCGGCTTTGGTTGTAGATATGGCAGTAACAAGCGGAATTGCTAGTCCCAGAGCGTGTGGGCAAGCAATGATAAGAACTGCCACTACTCGTTCGGTAATATAGCCAGCTGATGTATCGCCGAATATTATCCAGCTAATCGCGGTGATTAAGGCTGCAGATAACGCGTAGTAAAACAAAAGCCCCGCGGCTTTGTCGGCCAGTAGTTGTGTTTTAGATTTAGTTTTTTGGGCTTGCGCGACCATTTTAATAATTCCAGAAAGCGTCGAATCATCTTTAGATTTCGTAATTTCCACTGTGATTGAACCGCTATCGTTGATAGAACCGGCGATCACCATGTCGCCCACCTTTTTGCTAACAGATTTCGATTCTCCAGTAAGTAGCGCTTCGTTCACCTTAGTTTCGCCTTTTACGATCTTGCCATCAGAAGCAATGCTTGAGCCGGGACGAACCAGTATCATATCGCCAACCGCTAAGTCACCAACGCTTACCGTTTTGGTAGCTTTACCTTCTAGCTTCTCAGCCTCGTCAGGTAGTAGCTTGGCAAGCTCGCTAAGAGCGCTCTGGGCATTGTCGATTGAGGCCATTTCCACCCAGTGTCCAAGTAGCATGATTGTGATTAATGAGGCCAGCTCCCACCAGAAATCCATTCCGTTTAATAGGCCTAGTGTAATCAGTGAGCTGTAGCTAAATGCGACAGTTATCGCTAGTGATATCAACGTCATCATGCCTGGCTGCTTGGCTTGGATTTCGTACTTCGCACTACGCAGGAAAACTGTTCCACCATAAGCAAATATGATCAGCCCTAGAGCTGCGGGCAAATACTGGTCGCCACTAAAGTTAATCGCCTGGAAATTGAATAAGTTCTGGATAGTTTCTGACAAATATATAATAGGCAGACTAAGAATTAAAGAAACCCAAAACTTCTTCTTGAATATGTTCGGCGAATGTCCAGAGTGTTTGTCATGCTCGTTAGAATCTCTTGGCTTCTTGGTCTTTTCTAGCGCCATGTGGCATTCTGGGCACATGCCGGGCTTGTCTGACGTTTGTTCTGGGTGCATCGGGCAGACAAAATTGGCACTAGAAACTACCGGTTTTAGTTTTTCGTTGTTGTCGCAACATTCGTGATCATTGTTTTGTTTCTTCACTCTATCCCCTTACGCTTGTTAGTTCGTATATATCCAAAAGTTCACTTATTAGCCGATCTTTCTCTTTATCGTCTCCCTCGCTCATGCCGTGGCTAACGTGTGTCTTCATATGATTCTCTAAAATAAGCTTATTGAGAGATTTGAGCGATTTTTGAATGGCTAGCGACTGCACAAGAATGTCAATGCAGTACTTTTCGTCCTCTATAGCTTTAGTTAACGCCTTGAATTGACCATCCAATATTTTTGATCTATGAACTGCCCTTTTCTTTATATCTGCAATCATATAACTCTCCTTTATTTAACATGAACTATATACCCCCCTAGGGTATTATTCAAATATGTAATATTTTTTCAGATAGGCGTATAATCTAATATAATGTTTAAAAAATTAATCAAAATTCAAATTATAATGACGATAATTTTAGTCTCGCTGTACGGGGCTGCCTACTTCTCCATTGTCGCTGATAAAAAATCTGCGGAAGAGGTGATCAGTCAACAAACAGCTCCAGAGGGGAAAAAATATTTAGATTACTGTGAGGGTGGTACGTCTGATTATTTATCAGATACAAATGACGATAGTTGTCTGGCTGAACGCCCCGGTGATTTCGCAAAATTTGCATTAGCAATGTACGTAGTAATAATACTTTTATCAACCCCGCTGATAAGTTTTGCAGTATTGGTCGCAATCAAGAGGTTAAGATTGGCAGTAGCCAAGTAATAATAAGTTGGTGATAGTTTATTATTACTGTTATAATCAACTTGTTCTAGAAAAATACGCTGCTTAAGTAGTTCTAGTAACGTAATCAAATAAACGTTTTCATTGAGGAGCAGCTAAGAAGGACTTAAGTGCCAGCTTACCTCGCAAGAAGAGACAAGGAGTTAAGTAATAATGGCAACTAATCTATTTATCGGTTCTATTGCATATGCAGTAACAGATGACGATCTAAAGGCTCACTTTGAGTCAGTAGGTGCTGTAAAGTCAGCAAAAGTTATCATGGACCGAGACACAGGCCGCTCAAAGGGCTTTGGTTTCGTAGAAATGGAAACTGATGAAGACGCTGCAAAGGCTGTAGAACAGCTGAACAACAGCGATCTATCTGGACGAAGCATCATAGTGAATGAAGCTCGACCACGAGAAGAACGACCACGACGATAATTATTTATCTAGTCTGAAAACAGCCACTTGGAAAAGTGGCTGTTTTTATTTGATCATCCCAACAAATAGTTGATGCCAGTAGTTGTTGTTGCCGAGTTCCGGGTGGAATGCAGTTACCAAAATATTCTCCTGTCTGAGCGCAACTGCTGAAACGTTCTTAGTATTTAATTTAGCCAGAACCTTAACTGAGCCACCACAGCTTTCTATAAAAGGAGCTCTAATGAACACAGCCTCCTGTTTGGTGCTGTCTGACAATAGCTCTATCTGACCAATGAAACTTTCGTTCTGCCTGCCGTAAAAGTTACGAACAGTATTAATATCAAGCCCGCCAATTAGCACTTGTGAATCTTGCTTCTGATTATCGACATGATCGCTAAGTAGTATCATGCCAGCACAGGTCCCCCACACCGGCAATCCGCTGGCTATCAGTTGTTTAATAGGTTGAATCATCCCAGCTTGCTTAAGTTGCATGCCTATAGTAGTACTTTCGCCGCCTGGTATCACTAGTCCATCAATCCCATTTAAGTCAGCTAAGTTTCTAATTTCAAGTGTAGTCACGCCAACATTATTGAACATTTTGATATGCTCCAAGAATGCACCTTGAAGTGCTAAAACTCCAATTGTCGGCATGGTTAGTTGCCTCGGTGAGAAAGAATTTCTGAATCTACTAGAGAGTCAACATTGATACCAACCATTGGTTCGCCGATGTCTTCACTGACCTCTGCCAGTACCTCTGGCTCTTTGTAGTGGCTGACAGCATCAACGATTGCTCTGGCTCGTTTGGCCGGGTCATTGCTCTTAAAGATGCCCGAGCCAACAAACACGCCGTCTACACCGAGCTGCATCATTAGTGCCGCATCAGCCGGCGTTGCAATTCCGCCAGCAGCAAAGGTTACGACAGGTAATCTGCCAAGTTCGGCTGTCTTTTTGACTAACTCTAGTGGGACTCTCTCTTCTTTTGCGATCTTTCTAAGTTCAACTTCGCTTGCAGATTTTAACGACTGAATAGCCTCGAATGTCTCACGGGCATGGGTTACGGCCTGGACAATGTCACCGGTTCCAGCCTCCCCCTTGGTTCGGATCATGCTCGCACCTTCATTTATTCTTCTTAGTGCTTCACCGATATTCCGACATCCGCAGACAAATGGTGTTTCAAAATCAGATTTTTTAACGTGATATATGTTATCGGCAGGAGTTAAAACTTCACTTTCATCGATGTAGTCAACACCGAGCGACTGCAGGATTTGAGCTTCGACGAAATGGCCGATACGGACTTTTGCCATTACAGGGATGGTTACTGCTGCCATGATCTCTTTTATCATTTTAGGATCACTCATTCGAGCCACACCACCGTCAGCTCTTATATCGGCTGGGACACGTTCTAGTGCCATAACTGCTACGGCACCCGACTCTTCTGCAACTTTTGCTTGCTCTGCATTGACAACGTCCATTATGACGCCACCTTTGAGCATTTGTGCGAGACCGGTTTTAATTATCTGTTCTGCCATTAGAGAAATATTTTAACACAGATCTTAATTACTTGCGCTACAAGTGCCTAACTGAGATACTTTTAATGAATGAAAAAACTAACTGAGAAAACTAATATAACTGTTGATGTTACCAATCAAACCATGATTCGGGCCGTGGCTATAATACTCGGTTTCCTATTGTCCGCGGCGGCAATGTACGCAGCCCGCACTCCTCTGGCACTTGTTATCATATCTTTCTTCTTGGCGTTGGCTTTAAGTCCAGTGGTTAACTGGTTAACAACCCATCTTCCAGGCAGAAATAAGAGTCGTGGTATAGCAACAGGTATCGCATACCTAACTGTATTGAGCATGCTGACCGTGCTCGGCTATCTGTTAATTCCACCACTAGCTGTCCAGACTGAAGTATTTGTAAGGGAGCTCCCTGAGTTTATTGATGAGATAGAAAATGGTGATGGTTTTGCATCTAGTTTCATCCAAAGATACGAGTTAACAGGACAAATATCAGATATTGAGAAGGAATTATCAAGTAAGTTGACAGATGTGGGCGGACCATTAATTGAGTATGTTTCGCGCGTCTTTTCAAACATAGTGGCTGTTCTAGTTGTGCTCGTGTTAACTTTCTTTATGCTGGTCGAAGGCCCAGCTTGGTTTGAGCTTTATACGCAATTTTTGCCAAGGAATAAACGCGAGCACCATAAAGAATTAGCAAACAGGATGTATAAGGTAATAACTGGCTTTGTTAATGGTCAACTGGTAATAGCCGCAGTGGCAGCTACCTCGACGTTTGTAATACTGAATATCGTCGGTGTCGGCTTTGCCCTGCCGCTAGCGGTTATGGTCGGCATTTTTGGCTTGGTACCATTTATAGGTGCAACCTTAGCATCTATTATCGTAGTGACATCAGCCCTGTTTCAGTCGTCGACAGCTGCACTTATTGTCTTCGCATACTATGTTATTTACCAACAGATCGAGAATCACCTAATCCAACCGATCGTTCAGTCTCACACTTTGGAGATGTCGCCAATGCTAGTATTTATCTCCAGCATTATCGGTGTTTATGTGGGAGGCGTCTTGGGTGCAATCCTGGCGATCCCGATTGCTGGTTGCGTCCGAGTGTTAACAAACGATTATATACAACGTAAACATCTTATTCACGAAACCAAATAGTTCCAAAATCTGTATCCTTTAGATTGATTCCATTAGCTTTAAGCTCATCCCGCGCGCGGTCTGAGCTTTCATAGTCATTATTGTCTCGCGCATTATTACGCTGTTCTATTAATCTCTTTTGATTCATATCTATGTCTTGTCTATTGCTTAAGTCTAAGCCAAACGCTTGATCAACAAATCCTAGTAGCTCAATTAGCTCCTTTATAGATTTTGAATCAAGGCTATTATTTTCAATAATGTTTATCAGCTTCGCAAGCGACGATAAAGCTTGCGGTGTTTCCAGATCGTTCTGAAGTGAGTTTAATATATCCTTTTTAGCGTCTTTAAATATCTCTAGGTTCAAATCCGAACTGTCTGTAGGTTGGAACTGTCTGTCAGCGGCCCTGCGAAGCTTGTGTAGGAAGTTTTGAGCTGCTTCTAGGCTATGCCAGCTAAAGTTCAATTGGTGTCTGTAGTGGCTCTGTAAAACTAACAGTCTGAAGGCTAGTGATTCAAAACCCTTGTCTTCAACGTTGCGCAGGGTGTAGAAATTACCAAGGCTTTTGCTCATTTTTTTGCTATCAACTAAAACATGTTCGCTATGTATGAAAAACTTCGCAAACTGCTTGCCGTTCGATCCTGTGCTTTGGGCTATTTCGTTTTCGTGATGCGGGAACTTTAAGTCAACTCCGCCTGTGTGAATTGTCATTGGCTGCGGCAGGTGGGCTGTGCTCATAGCAGAACACTCGATATGCCAACCTGGACGCCCGGCAATGTTCTCACCTTCAATCTCAAAGTCCCATGCCGGCTCGTTTGGTTCCGACCTCTTCCAAAGCGCGAAATCATGGATGTTATCTTTGTCGTATTCATCATTTGCCACTCTGGCCATGCCGGTAGATTCGTTAGTTATTTTACTCAAAACCCCATACTTATAATTATCTTTGTAGCTCTCAATACTAAAATAGATTCCATCATCAGCAACGTAGGCGATTTTTGCTTTAAACAAATCTAAAATCATTGCTTGCATTTGTTTAATATGTTCAGTCGCTCGGACTATTTGAATCCGGCTGATATCAATCCCGACTTTTTTTGAATCGTCAATAAATATTTCTTCAAACTTTCTAGTTGTAAGCTTCAGGGCTTCTTTTGGCTTCATTTCTGGATGTTCAGTTAGTGAACGTTTGATAGTCTTATCGTCAACATCCGTAGTGTTCATGACGTGTTTTATCTTTTTACCCGAAATCTCTAAGCTCCTACGCACTGTATCGGCAACAATAAAGGCAAATAAATTACCTATATGCACGTTGTCATAAACGGTCGGGCCGCAAGAATACAGGCTGACACTGCTATCTTCGACGGGCTCTATCTGATTAGTAAGTGAGTTATATAATTGCATGGTTTAAGTATTGGTTAATTAGACTGCTTGTGCAAGCTCTTCTTCCTTGCTATCAAGTCTCTCAATCTCTTTGGTGACTTGTTCTGGAGTTGAATATCTATAGCCAATTGCGACTGTTCTGCCTAGCTCGCCTTGTAGCGATGATTGCGTTTGATGAGCATCCACTAGCGCGTTAGCCGCGTACGTTTCATCTTCGTCGGCGATAATTGTTCCTTCCATCTCAGCTACGCTACCCGTCTCAACAACATGCCAACCTTTTGCGGCCGCGAGAACCTTGGCGACCTCTACTACAGCTAAGTGATCCCGGTGGTCTTCTGCACTCAGCCCATCCATAGTTATGATGACTGTAGGAATGTCGTCTTGTAATTGCTCAAGTAAAAACTCCAGCATTGCAATTTTGTTATCATCCAGCTGCCCATCACCAAAATCTTCGTGAAAGATTGATATATTGTCTGTTATTTCTTGGTATAGCGCGAACACGCCAGCCTCGTTTTCGACATGACGCCTCTCCGCTAGCGCTTGTCTTGTCAATCCGCCTGGTCTGTCTTCTTCGGGTAGGTCGTCGAAGGCAGCTTCGCCTTTTGTCATTGTAATATCTATAATGCTTGGCCCGTTTGCGTGATCTGCGAGCCTCGCCAGTCTGCGAGCAAAAACTCCTGAAATTAGCTGGTCATCCGGGTGAGCTCCCAGCACAATTACCCGCTGGACTTCTCCACTTTCTAACAAAGCTTCAACTTCGCTACCATCTCTTGGCTGTATATCAATCTCAGATGGTGAGGGGCCATATTCTGGGCCTATCTCATACATAAATCTTATCCTTATAATTAAAAAAACTCGGTTTCGACCGAGCTATCTGTTTCTTATTATTTTTTAAACTAACAAATACGGGTCGAGATAATTGATCCGCTGCAGCAACATGTATTAGTAGTAAAAGTTTTCATTAGAACTATGATACTTTAGATTCTGGGAATGTCAATAGAAGGGCTTATTTTTCTTAAGATGATTGGCTTAAGCTTCATTCTTCTTAGCTCTAATGTTCTCTCAGCAATCCTTTCTTTTCCAAAGAGACAAAGTTAATGACACTTGGACAGCCAAGCCTCGCAAGCTGCTGGGCTGTCGTCGTTCTTGATGTGTTCGCTGTTATTTAAACAATTAGTTTCAACAACTCCTTTTAGTCGGCCCGCAATGGGCGAATTGAAACTTAGCTCAAATTGTCTAAATAAACACTCACACTTCAGGAAGCTCCTCTTTATGCCCAGACAAAGGGAAGTTAACAAATCCCCTCTGGTAGTATTTGGATTTGATTAAATGGCTTTGTCTTACTTCCTGTCTATCCTTCCGTCATTGTGCGTAAGCAGGAATCCAGGTTTGTTCTATTTGCAGCTCCATTCCTATCCAGTGACTAATCATGAACCACTCAAGCTAAATAGCACGCAGTGCCACATCGGCTTTAACTGATGAAGTTTTATTAGCTAGAAATACCTTTGACAAAAGCCAACCCTGAGCCGTAAGGCGAATGGGCGACCATAGGGAGTTCTTTTGTTGCAAGGATTTATAGATAATAAAACTTCAATCACTGTTAAAACGCAGTGGCTGGTTTTGTTGGTAGCTTTTGCCATCAAAAGATACCATTTATAGTTCTTTGTTTAGAAGAACATTGGAATTTGAGCTAATATAAATGAACTTTATGATCTAGCTTTTCCCCTTTCGTCCCCATAGGACTCATCAGTACAGCTATCACTCTGCAGAGGGTGTGTGACGGAAGTATAGATATTGAGAAGGGTTAGTTTGATTGATGATAAGTGATTAAGACAATAAAGCCTTAAGAACATAACATCAGGCCGAGAGCCTCAAGGAGTGGCAGCTGTCGCTGCGCGGAGCTCCCGAGGCGTACAATCTTCGACGGCGCAACCATCAGCACATGATTGCAAGAATCAAGCTGACGATCAAAACGACAGAAGAGAAAGCCACTTTCAGTAACCCCATTTCTTCGATGCCTTTGTCTTCATCCCATGCGATAGTCAAAATTCCTATGACATACAGAATCATGGCGACTAGGATCAGAGGCATCGAAACGCTCCATCCTGCAAGCTTAACACCAGCTGCTTGCCCGACAAGGACAAA
>JAGPDM010000058.1 GCA_018057585.1 Candidatus Saccharimonadota bacterium | reverse complement strand
AAGATTATCATCCACAAGGAAGCTGCTAATGAAATTCTGCCAGAATTAGCCGAACAACTACACCAAAACAATGTCGAGATTCGAGCTGATGTAAAGACGAGAAAAATCGTCAAGACGGCTCTGAGAGCGACGGAAGACGATTGGTCAGAAGAATATCTGGCACCAATCATCGCGATAAAAATTGTCGACAGCCTCAATGAGGCGATTACGCACATTAATACGTATGGTTCTGCTCATACTGATGCTATTATCGCAAGTGACCAAAAATCAATCGATAAGTTTGTTGAGCAAGTCGACTCATCATCAGTTTTAGTCAATACTTCTACCCAGTTTGCCGATGGCTTTATGTATGGGCTTGGCGCAGAAATTGGCATAAGTACAGGAAAGCTCCACGCCAGAGGTCCGGTGGGACTTGAGGGCCTAACAACCTATAAATGGGTAGTTGAAAGTGACGGAAACATCCGCAGTTAATACGGTAGCACGTACACCTGCATTCCGAGACATGAGTTTTCATTGTAACGTTTCTAAAACTATCGGTGGTTTAATACAAATTTCATTAATCCGATAATTAATACTTATTTATATTAGTTGTGTTATTGAGAGGGAGCACAGTGCGAAGAAATAGTTTTGGGTAACCATACTTTCTGTTCCAAATATTTTTCTAATTAATCTAAAGTTCTTCATTGAACCAGTCTATAGATGAGTCTATAAATAGGTCTGTATGTTTACTAAAAGTATGGTCAGCACTATCGACTATTTTGGTCGTAATATTTGGATTAAGTTCAGCCGCTTTTAATGATTCTTGATAAGGAATTCTTTTGTCGGCAGTTCCGTGTAAAAACAAACTGGGCATAATGATTGGTTTAAGTAGCTTCTCTTGGTTGACCGTAAATAGCTCTTTCATTAATTTTCGACTAACAACTACATGCTTTCTGGTGGATTTAGGGTCTTTGACTTCACGCTTAATTTTGCCGATTAAGCGGATTCCTAATATCTGTTTACGATTGTCTTTTTTAAGCGACTTGAGGTGACTAGTTACAGGTGCAAGCCCGACAAAAGCATCAAAGCTTTCATAGGCAGAAACCCTTAGCGCTGTTAGGCCTCCCATGCTCGATGCAAACACTCCGACCCGAACATACCCTTGTTTGCGAATCATCTTTAGGCATGCGACCAAGTCCTGTTCCCACTGCTTGACCAAGATCGGAGTATCATCGCTTTCGCCCGAGCCACTCATGTCAACGTTCAAAACATTGTAGCCAGCTTGATTGAACGCTATCGAGGCTTTATCGTACTTGCCCCATTCGTGACGATTGCTAGTGAAACCATGAACAATAATTATTACTTTGTCTGATTTAGCCTGATACCAATCGGCTTCAAGCGTAATCCCATTAGTGCTTTTTATCTTAACTATTTTCATGATTTACTTTTATCCATCGAGATTTTAAGTAACCAAGCGTGAGTGTTGATAGATAAAATCCAAGCGTCGGAACTACGGCGTTAATGAATGGTTTCGACAAATTTATCACACTAAAGTAAAGAGTTACGAACAAATATGTCAGTACTAAAATCGACAGTCTACGTTGCCAACTAACCTCCCAAAGCTTATCTTGTTCAACTCGCCTGTTCCTCTCCTCGATTTTATCAAGCCGATATTCAATCTGATCGATCTTATTCTCTGACTTAGACATGCCTGATGCGCTTGCGGATGTTTTCGACTAACGAGTTCTTCGCATAGCCGAGTTTATTAATAACTAAGTCATGAGCGTGCAAATACGAGACATCATCGCCACCAAACCCACGCTTAAAGACACTAACTCCGTAGAATCTATGGTTGGTTTCGTCTGGTCTAGTTACGCCCCAGAAGTTATAGCGCTGCATTCCACGTTTCTTGGCTTCACGGATTGCTGCCCACTGGATGGCGTAAGCACCTGGTAGTTGTCTGCCGGCCGGAGTCGAAGCTCCGTAGTGGTAAGCAGCCTCAGCCCCATAAAAGATCACAAAAGCCTCAGCTAGGATCTGACCTTCATGTTTGGCTTGATACAAAAGTGCTTGATCGTCTTTAACGAAGGCCTTGAATTGTTCATGCAAAAACTTTTCCGAGAACGGTACAAAGCCTTGTCGTTTTGAAGTTTCTATCTGTAGGTCATAAAATTCTTTAAGTTTTTCTATGTCGGTTGAAATCGTGACCTTCACACCCTTTTTATCTGCTTGGCGAATTTCGTAACGAGTTTTCTTGCGCATATTTTTAAGGA
The DNA here is from genome assembly GCA_018057585.1 of Candidatus Saccharimonadota bacterium. Lineage (GTDB taxonomy): Bacteria > Patescibacteriota > Saccharimonadia > Saccharimonadales > JAGPDM01 > JAGPDM01. The sequence continues at coordinate 1,299 of JAGPDM010000058.1, read as the reverse complement.
GCTCTTCCTCGCTCAAACTTAAGTCTAGCTGGCTGGTTAGCTCGGCATGTAAGTGCATTGGGGCTGGTTTAAAGCCAAGACCATTGAATAGCTGTCTAGTTTCGTTATTGTCCCGAAGTTGAGGTCGAACCCGCACAAATACACATTTGTTAGTTTGAGCAATTCTTTTCATCTCTGAGACCATTCCAACTACCAAATCCTGATCTCGCCAATCAATTATCGGTCCGGCTGGTACAGTTAAATAACGTCCACGCCTAGCGTCTTCAACTATTGCTAGCATGCAACCGACAAGGTGCTCACCCCTGTAGAAGCCGACCCTGAGAATCTTGTGACCAAGATTTTCGTGGAACAATCCCCAGTTCCAGCTCTGTAAAAAATTGGCTTCTTCGTGCTTGCTTATAAATTCCTGCCAATGACTGTGGTCTTCAACGATTCTGGTTTCAATTGTGGGCGACATACTCACTTATCCTTTCTGCTAGCCTCTTAGCTTGATTAACGCTGGTATTGCGATGAGTTGGCAGGTTCATCAATTGTTCAATAATGGCTTCCGAGGTCTTACACTGCCCGTTATAATTTGTTTGATCCATAAATCTAGGTGGTGCAATCGGGGAATCATACCATATGTCATGGATATAAATCCCATTATTTTTTAAATCCAATAGAAGTCCTTCTCTGTCCGCGGTTAGTATCGGAAAGCGTAGTTCAACAGGCTCTCCCTCGTGCTTGCTAGCAATTGTTGGAATTATTGATTTTGGCAGATTTTTCCGATAGATCTCAGCTATCTGCGCCCGGTGATGCTGTTGTCGATCGTGCTCAGCTATCAATTTAATGATCTCTCGGGCGTTACTCGTCGGCAAGTCCGTAAAACCATCAAGCGTCTCGGACACCGCTCTCGGCATCAGCCCTAATGATTTAAAGACTATCTGTAATCCCTTGCCGAAACCAATACTGTAGAAAGTCCTCACCTTCCAGGTTAGCGATGGGTAGATACGATCTAGTAGTCGATGCTTCAAGCTTGGCAAATGCCTTTCTGCAGCTAGCTTAGCTTTCCATTTTTGGCTTACTTTTCCCTTTATAACTAGAGCCCCTCCGGAAACAGCGTCAATCACCTTATCGCGACCGAAACTAAGCATCACCATGTCTCCAACCGTGCCAGCCTCTCTTCCATCTGAATAAACTAGCCCGAAAGAGTGAGCTAGATCTTCGATCAGAAGCAGTCCATTCTTCTTACAAATAGCCTCAATACCAACGATATCGCATGGATAGCCAAGAGTATTCTGGATGATGACAGCTTTTATT
>JAGPDM010000057.1 GCA_018057585.1 Candidatus Saccharimonadota bacterium | reverse complement strand
AAACAATAATTTAATTTATAAAAGCTTGCGTCTTCCAACAACTCTGCCAAGTGCCCCATGTCCGCTACCGCCATCACCAACTCGAACTATTCTTTTAGGTGTTGGTTTTCCACCGCTTGATCTGCCTGATCTATCTCGCATTTCGTAGCCTTTGTTTATGTAACTATATAGTAAGCCATAAACATATTTGGCTCAAGAAGATATGCAAATACGTACGTTGATTGATATAATGATATTTATATATGGTGTTTTTTTGGAGTAAATTTTCGAACAGTATTATCAAGAACCAGACACAGTCAGTGTTTGTATTTTGTAATTTGTTTGCTATGATGGTTGCTTATATCAACGAGGACGAGGCATTATATTACCTTACGAGACGACTCTGGAGCGGTGGATGAGACTTAGCATTAAACTAGTAATTGTTTTTGGTTTGCTGATTAGTGCATTTAGTCTGCTAGCTGCACCATTGCTTGCCAGTGACAGCAATACTGTCCGTATTTACGTTGACGGCGAAGAACAAACAGTTAGCACCAAATCAGACACCGTTGGTGAAGCTTTAGAAAGAAGCAAAATTAAGCTCGGCGACAAAGATCTGATTGAGCCTGGTCCAGAAACAAAAATAACTAAAAGTGGTTTCAATATCAATATCTTCCGAGCGCGTCCCGTCATGATTGTTGATCAAGATAAATTTCACAAAGTAGTTACAGCGCACCAGAGTCCGCAATTAATAGCAGAATCAGCCGGGCTAGAGGTCTTCAAGGAAGATCGCTATTCACTGGCTGCGGTTACAGATTTCGTTGATGATGAGTTCATTGGTGAAAAGTTAACTATTGATAGAGCTACGCCAGTAATTGTGCATTTTGATGGTGAGAAACTAAAGGTTCGTACACAAATGGAAACTATTGGAGAGATGCTTAAAGAACAGGGCATAAAGGTAACTGATAAGGACACGCTTAATCATAAGCCTGACAAAAAATTAACTAAGGATATGGATGTTATTATCACTCGGATTGGACACAAACTTATAACCGAAAAAATAGATATCCCATTTGAAACACAGATTATTTACGATAATTCCAAGTCGTTAGATTGGGAGGAGGAGCAGCAGCCAGGCGAGATCGGCAAGAAAGTTGTCAGTTACGAACTTACACTTCATAACGATAAAGAAGCTGATCGTAAAGAAATACAGTCAGTAGTCGAAAAACAGCCAGTTAAGCGAATAGTCAAACGTGGCAATAAATCATCATTCGGTGGAGACTTTGCGGCTGCACTCGCCAAGCTGCGCAGCTGTGAAGGCTCATACACTAGCAACACAGGCAATGGATACTATGGAGCATATCAGTTTGATAAAGGAACTTGGGCCGGATCAGCTCCTGCTGGTGCAACCTGGGGCAATGCCACGCCCGCCCAACAGGATCAAGCAGCTCGCAATCTGTACGTTTCACGAGGTTGGAGTCCTTGGCCAAGTTGTGGAGCAAACTTACCTGACTCTTACAGATAGATTATGCCCTCTATAAACAATTTTGATCCGATCAAAGTAGCTAATATTGAGCTGAGGATGTGGCAGACCTATTATCGAGGGAATTTTCTAAAACTAACTTGGTTACTTTATGTTCTGATTAAAACACAATTTGGTACAGGCATAATTAAAAGCATGTTGGCTGCGTATCATTCCTCGAGAGCAGCAATAATCTATAGAAAGAAGACGTCTAGCGATAGCAGGGTCAAGCTGGAGCTAAAAAAGCTCTATACTATTTTAAAAAATAGCAGCAGGACTAGCTTTGACCCAAATCTAGTAGCTGGACTCGAATTGGAATGGTGGGATGTTCATAGAAATAGACACACTAGCAAAGACCTGGAACGTGCTCTATCCGCCGAAATGTCAGAGCTATATGGCGTTGATAAAGAAAGCCTTGAAGGCTATGCGGAGTCACGAGCGATAGCAATGAGGATTCGAAAACAGTCAATGATAAATGGTGATCTGCAGCCTGATTGGCAGGCTATCGAACGGTATTTAATTGTCAGCTTTAAACAACTAGACGCAGCTGTTAACTAAGCTGGTATACTATTAAAATGAAGTTTATTCAAAACAACAACGACTACATAATTCGGTTGGAAACTGGCGAGGAGCTACTCGCACAGCTGACTGGATTTTGTGCCGAGCATGATATCAAATCAGGCTATATCATCAATGGTATTGGCGGTGTTCAAAGAGCGACGGTTGGTTATTACAATACATTGAAGAAGAAATATGTTTTTCGACGAGTTAAAGATGCTGTCGAACTAGTTAGCTTGAGTGGAAACATTGCAGAAGTTGATTCTAAGCCGTTTTTACATTTACATGCCGTAGTTAGCTCTATGAACAATAAAGCTAGCGGCGGGCATTTACACCATGCCATCATTGGAGCGACTGCCGAGATTATTATTCGTCAATTTGACCACTCATTGAGTCGGGAATTAGATCAAGAAACCGGCTTGAATCTACTCGAGTTATGAATTACAGGGCCGACATAGACAAGCCTTACCATATTAGTGCAGGTTGCGTTGTGATTAAGGATCAAAAGGTCTTACTCTTAAAACGTAAACAAGAGCCAGGCGGGGCTAAGGGTGGCTACCACCTACCTAAAGGTACCTTAGAGGTAGGTGAGACACTAGAAGAATGTGCATTACGCGAAACACAGGAGGAATCTGGTGTTCTAGCTATTTTGCAAGAATATATCGGCGCAACTATAAATAGATTCAAATATCCATCGTCAGGCATGCAGATAGAAAAGACCACACACTACTATCTTGCTAGATATGAATCTGACTGCGCAGAGCATGATGTTGAGCATGACGAAGTTCTGTGGCTTCCATTTGATAAGGCGATTGAACTCCTTGGCATGATGCCAAAATCCGAAGACGAAATTGTCAGAAGAGCATTTGCGACAGTTAAGAATAATGCAGAATAAACTACTTGGTCAACACTGGCTCTATGACGAAGCTGTATTGGAGTCAGTTGTCGATGCGGCCGGTGTGGTGTCCGCGGATGTCGTATTAGAAGTTGGTCCAGGGTTAGGCACCCTAACAGCAAAGCTTTTAAATCGTGGCAGTAAAGTTATCGCGATCGAAAAAGATGAACATCTTGCAACTAGGCTAGAGGCTAAAAACATAGACAACTTGCAGGTTATAGAGGGTGATATTTTACAGTTTGACTTTAATTCTCTCCCAGCTGGATACAAAGTAGCTGCTAACATTCCTTACTACTTAACATCTGCACTCGTCAGGTTATTGCTAGAATCGGACAACCAACCAGCACAGATAGGAATCTTAATACAAAAAGAAGTTGCCGAAAGGATTGTTGCAGGTCCTGGCAAGATGAGCGTTCTAAGTTTTGCAGTGCAATATTACGCTGACGTTGATTTGGATATTATTGTTCCGGCCGAACTGTTCGACCCGCCACCTAAGGTTGATTCGCAGATAATAAGCATCAGGCCGTATCCAGAACCAGTATTTGAGGCAGACCAAAAGCTACTATTTAGATTAGTGAAGGCTGGCTTCAGCGAAAAACGAAAGAAACTAAGAAATGCCTTGGCTGGCGGATTAAGCCTAGAAAAAGATAAAATCGGCGATATTATGGATA
>JAGPDM010000024.1 GCA_018057585.1 Candidatus Saccharimonadota bacterium | reverse complement strand
TCTGTTTACAAACTATAATGACGACAGTAGTTCGTCTGACAACTCGGCAAGCAAAATATCGCTTGCAATGGACTGGACACCGAACACTAATCATACGGGGATTTATGTAGCCAAAGCTAAAGGCTGGTATAAAGAGCAAGATATAGACTTAGAAATCCTACCGTATTCTACTGGCGCATCAGCCGACACTCTGGTTGGTACGGGAAAGGCCGACATCGGTATTAGTTTTACAGAAAGTATAGTTACAAGCTCAGTCACAGACGCTCCAGTTACTTCAGTTGCGGCAATCATTCCAACCAATACATCTTCGGTTGCAGTTAGGGAAGACTCAGGAATAGAATCACCAAAAGATCTAGACGGTAAAATCTATGGTGGGTATGGTGCACCTTACGATGAGTCCGTTATGAAGCAAATTATTAAAAATTCTGGGGGTAAGGGTAATTTCAAGACTGTAGTTGTTGATACGGATTTGATTGATGTTTTGGAAAGTAAGCGAGTTGATTTCGTGTGGATATTTGATGGCTGGCAGAAGATTCAGGCCGAGCGTAAGGGTTTCAAGATAAAGACTTTCCCAACCATCGAAAACGGTATTCCTGATTACTACACGCCTAATATTGTCAGCTCACCAAAGACAATTGATGCCAAAACGGATGAGTTAAAGAGATTCATGTTAGCTACCAGAAAAGGCTATGAATTTGCTGCATCAAACCCTAAAGAAGCTGCAGCTATTCTTGTAGAGCAAGCAGGCTCCGACGCATTGCCCGACGAAGAGCAAGTGAAAGAAAGTCAGATTTACCTAGCAGGAGTCTACAATAAATCCAAAACTAAGTGGGGCTTACAGTCTGAATCTATGTGGCAAGAGTATCCTGAATTCATGGTCAAAAATAAAGCTGTTCTGGACTTAGAAGGTAGGCCGGTTAGCAAAATAAACTCTGGTTTACTCTATACTAATAAGCTACTCAAATAAGTGGAAAAGATAGTCAAACTAGCTAACGTATCGAAAAGCTACGATGATTTAGAGATTGTTGAAAACATTAATTTAGGAGTAATTAAAGGTGAATTCTTAAGCTTGATTGGCCCGAATGGCTGTGGTAAATCTACCATAATAAAAATATTAGCTGGAATTATAACTGAGTACCATGGAGAGGTAATAACCGAGGCAAAAACAGCCTACGTTCCACAGCAAAGTAGCTTATTACCCTGGCTGAGTGTAATTGATAATCTAATATTTCCAAGTAAGATTAATCGTGTTTTGGGAAGCGGTAGTGCCAAAGACCTGCTCAAGCAATTCGAACTAGATGAGTTTGCAGATTTCTATCCAAAACAGCTTTCTGGTGGAATGCAGCAAAAGCTATCAATACTACGAGCTGTAAACACTATGCCGGAGGTTCTATTGCTTGATGAACCTTTCAGTTCACTCGATTCAATAACCAGACGATCTATGCAGGACTGGCTGAAATTGCTGATTGAAAGTAGAGGCTTAACAACTATCTGCGTAACGCATGATATCCAAGAGGCAGCACGGATGAGTGATAGAGTAGCAGTACTTACAGCAAGACCGGGCAGTATCATAAGACTATTCACAACTAAAGATATCGAACATTCAACACTACAATCTAAACTAGAAAAGCTACTCTTAGTATGAAAATCATTCAAAAATATTATCCATCGCTATTATTATTTATAGTTTTGATTGGGCTTTGGGAGCTTTACGCCCAAGCAGGACAGACATCTATAACAGTGTTGCCGCCACCGAGTTTAGTCTTTAAGTCTTTAGTACGGTTTCGACTAGAGCTTTTAGATAACGCACTCTACACTATTGGCGAGGTTTTGATCGGCTATATGATTGCAGTTGTTCTCGCAGTTTTGGCCAGTTTTGCTCTGTTTTTTTCTAGCCGTCTTCGTAGAGCAATCTATCCTATACTAGTAATAGCTCATATTGTCCCGATTATTGCCTTAGCACCATTATTGCTGGTCTGGCTTGGCTTCGGCATTTGGCCTAAAATAATAGTTGTTGTACTTTATTGCTTCTTTCCGATAACCGCAACTCTGACTGATGGACTAACGACCACACCACAATACTTGGTAGACTATGCAGTCAGTCTTGGTGCTAATCGTTTGCAAATATTCAGATACGTTAATTTTCCAGCCGCATTGCCACATCTGTTCTCCGGATTAAAGATTGCTGCAATCTACAGTGTGACTGGAGCTGTTGTTGGTGAGTTTGTTGGAGCGTACAAAGGCTTGGGTATATTAATCCAGACTTCCGCAAGTTCAAGAGCGACAGCTCTTGTATTTGCAATCATCACAGTAATAATTATTTTAACTTTAGTTTTTGTTGGTGTCATTAAACTGATAGAGAACATGACAATAGGTTGGGCTAGAACGTCGTGATGAATAAAACAGTTTTTATATTTATTAACGGTGATTTTGGTGAATTAAGTTTTGTTAAAGATCTGATCACGCAGGACGACATTATTATAGGCTGTGATGGCGGCACCGATAGAGTTTATGAACTTGGCTTAACTCCTAACTTAGTTGTCGGTGATTTTGATTCTGCTACAAATATCCCATCAGAAGTTATGGCGGTAGATGCTGATTCGCAACAATTGATAATAGTTAATGATATAAAGTACTATAAATTTCCAAAAGATAAATACAATTTAGATAGTGAACTCGCAATCGACAAAGCTATCGAGTTGAGACCAAGAAACATAGTTATCGTAAATCCAATTGGACTAGAGCTAGATCATGTCATTGGCACTTTATTTTTACTCTCTAAAAATAAATATCTAAATAGAAACATTAAAATCATCACTAAGAACCAAATTATTTATTACAAATCCACCAGCTTTACAATAAAGGGTGGTGTCGGTGACAAGATCTCACTCATGCCTATTAATGATCAGGCTAAAGTATTAAAGACAACTGGTTTAAAGTACGACTTGGCTGTAAACAAAATGCAAATGCAGATAAATGCTGGTGTAAGTAATCAGTTGATCGACAAAATAGCTTGTGTCGATATGCTGTCTGGGGGGCTTTTGATAGTGCATCACCGCAGACCAAGCCGAATAGACATGCTGTAGACTTAATATCGGTTATGCTTAAAGCATTTACTGAGTTAAAATACTACAGTGGCAAAGATACAAATATTCGATTCTACAGATAATGACAGAAAACAATTAACCAAGTTTATTGATATCAGTAAACATGAAGTTAGCTTTATTAGTGATGCAATTAATTTAGGTAATATAGATAAAGACACAGAAATAATTGCAGTTTTTGTTAGTAGCACTATGACTAGTGAAATAATCTCAGCCTTGCCAAAACTAAAATTAATTGTCTGCAGATCAACTGGCTATAATAATGTCGATCTTGAAGCCGCAATAGATAAGAAGGTCCACGTTACAAACGTGCCAAGTTATGGAGACGAGACAGTGGCTGAGTATGTCTTCGCTATGCTCCTATCGCTTTCCCGTAAGACCAGTGAAGCTATTGAGGCCGTAAAGCTAGGCAAGATTGAGTTGCCTGAGCTAACAGGGTTCGATTTACATGGTAAAAAAATTGGTATTGTCGGAGCCGGCCGAATCGGACAGGCAACCGCCCGAATTGCCAAGGGCTTTGGTATGGAAGTTTTCGCCTTTGATCCTTTCCCAAACGAAAATGCAGCCGAGGATATTGGTTTTAAATATGTTGGCTTCGATCGTTTGCTAGAAATTAGTGACGTAGTTACCATCCATTCACCGTTCGTCGGCAGCAATTACCATTTGTTTAACGAACAAACTTTTGAAAAAATGAAAACCGGTTCAGTGCTTGTGAACACGGCAAGGGGTGAGCTTGTCGACTCTAGGGCTCTAATTGAAGCACTGGCAAGCAAGAAACTTGCCGGTGCTGCCTTGGACGTAATAAACGGTGAGAAGCTTTTAGATATCGATCAAGAGCTGATCTATCTTCGTAGCAGTCATCAGTCTAAAAAAGATTTAAGCCAAAGTGTGGAAATATCGATTCTACAGAGACTACCTAACGTGATAATAACTCCACACAATGCCTTCAATACTAGAGAGGCGATAGGGAGGATCAACAAAACAACAGCTGAAAATATTGAAGATTTCCTTGATGGTAAACATACTAATGTTGTCCGTAGACAAAAGGTTGGAATGGGTAAGTTATTTATAGCCCGGCACGGTGAGAGCGAATGGAACTCACTTGGCAAATGGACAGGGACTCGCGATGTTCACTTGACGGAAAAGGGCTTCAAGCAAGCCGCTCAAATGGGTATTGCTATGGCCGATCATAGGATAGATTATGCCTATTGTTCACAACAAATTAGAGCCCTAGAAACAATGGAAAATATATTCAGCGCTTCCCAGCAGTTCGACGTTCCTTACGAACGAGCACACGAACTTAATGAACGTGATTATGGGGACTATACTGGCAAAAACAAGCTAGAGATGAAGGCATTTTTAGGTGATAAATCCTATCTCGATCTACGTCGTGGTTGGGATTATCCAGTACCTAATGGCGAAACATTAAAAGATGTCTATAATCGTGCTGTACCATTTTATCTAAGAAATATCGTCCCTAAACTACTATCAGGCAAAAATGTGCTGATAGTCGCTCATGGTAATTCTATTAGATCATTAATTAAATACATAGAGTCTCTAAGCAATAAGCAGATATCTGAAGTAGAGATGATATTTAACTCGATCCTTATTTACGAAATTAAGCAGTACGGGAGAATGCAGTCGAAAGTCGAGCAAGTTGTAAGGGTCAGTGAGCCAGTAGTTTCTAAGGTTTAGACAACTTTTAACATGAACCAAGTGCTGAGTACGGCAACAAGCATTGCTAGAAACATACCCCAGAGCATATCAGTTACAGTCACAATGAGAGGCCAGTTCTTCAAGACAGCCATGGCCGTAAGGTCATATGTAGCGTACGTGACCAGTCCATAGATAGCACCTGGGATTATCGCAGCAGTGACTGAACCTTTTTCAACAGCTGGTTGAATTACAAAATAAACTAAACCAGATAGGAAAAATAAATAGAAACCAAGTGCTGCCCCGATTCCTGGCTTGTCTGCCACGTAGTCACTCAAGTATTTCTTATAAGTTGGCTGAACGACATATTTAATCCAGCCAAGGTCAATTGCGGTAAAGAAAACCATGCTAGTAAGTAACGATTTTATAAATATAGCCATAAATTAATTGTAGCATGGGTTTAGCATTAGAAATATATCTAATACTGAAAGCAAAATGCTATATTGCACCAAATTTCTTACCAACTTCGGTGAACTTCAAAACTGCTAGATCAATATCTTCGTCAGTGTGAGCTGCGGATATCTGGACTCGAATCCTTGCTTGCCCTTTGGGCACTACGGGGAAGCTGAAGCCAATCACATAAATCCCCTCATCGAGCAAGGCAGTCGCCATGTCCGTGGCGGTCTTCTCGTCGCCGAGCATTATTGGAGTTATCGGATGCGAAGCATCAGAAACATCAAAGCCAGCTTCTCGCATTTTTGCACGAAAGCTCTCAGTGTTTTGCCAAAGTTTTTGTCGCAATTCTGGATGCTTTTGAATGTGATCGATTGTAAAGCTGGAAACTCCAGTAACAGCTGAATCAAGAGCATTAGAAAATAGGTAAGTACGAGATTTATTGCGAAGATAGGTGGCTGCTTCTTTATGTGTAGCTGTGAATGCGCCTCCGGCACCACCAAGTGCCTTGCCGAATGTTCCTGTAATGAAATCTATTCTACCTAGTACGTCCTCCGCTTCGTGCGTACCTCGGCCGTTTGCACCCATGACTCCAGTTGCATGAGCATCATCTACCATAACAAGAGCATCGTATTTGTCGGCTAGATCACAAATCTTTTTTAAAGGAGCAATGTGACCGTCCATGGAAAACACGCCATCGGTCGCGATTACACGGAAGCGTTTATCTGATGTTGCTATTAGTTTTTGCTCTAAATCAGCCATGTTTAAGTGATCGTATATATGACGCTCAGATTTGGTTAAGCGAATAGCATCAATCAGAGAAGCATGATTTAGACTGTCAGATATTATCGCATCTTCTGGACCGAAGAATGTCTGGAAAAGACCAACGTTAGCCATGAAGCATGACGAGTAAAGCACGGCATCTTCAGTTTTGACGTAGTCAGAAATCTTAGCTTCTAATTCGGTGTGAATTTCCTGCGTGCCACAAATAAATCTTACTGAGGCTAGTCCATAGCCCCACTTTTTAACAATCTTTTCTGCTTCATTTTCCATTATGTCCGTACCGGAAAGCCCAAGGTAGTTGTTTGCACAGAAATTAAGAACCTGTTTACCGTTTACGGTGATCTCACGGCCCTGTTTTGAGCTTATAATTCGCTCAGTTTTAAAAGTACCGTTGGCCTTCATTGCATCTATGTCGGCTTGCAAAATTTGCTTCATTTTATCGTACATATAAACCTACTTCTGCATATCAAATATTATTTTCGCATTTTCATTCATTGCCTGCTCGAATTGTGCTGGATCGAATTGGCTCAAGAGAAGGATCGTACCCTCGCCACGTTTTAAAATAATATCCCAAATTTTATCTTGAATACCATTTGTTTTATCGAAAAGTATTCTCTGCGAAACTTGCCAGGTTTCAAATATTCTTCGGCCAATTACACAGTGTAAGGTTAGACCCTTTACGATGTAGCGCGAGAATTTAGGTATCGTTAGATCACCATCCCTAACACCAAAGAGAACTACTTGGCCGCCACGGCGAGTTGCCTCTAATGCGTTATTGACAGAAGACTGTGGTCCAGCCATTTCCATTGATATATCAACACCCTTACCGTAGGTTAGCTCATCAATCTTAGCGATTACATCTTCGTCGGGATCATAATCATTACGTCGGTCTTTGGACTTAATCAAGATTGTTTCATGAGCACCTAGTTGCTTCGCGGTCTCTAAGTTTGCTGCATTCACATCCACGGCAATAATTTTAGCGGCACCGAAATTTCTAGCTAGCAAAATGGCAAACATACCAATCGGGCCAGCTCCGAAGATTGCTACTCGCTGACCGCGCATATCTACCTGAGTTGCTGCATGCACAGCATTACCGAAAGGATCCATCGCGGCAGCAATCTCTGGGCGAATACGATCGGGACCAATTGCCCACAGGTTCTTTGCTGGTATTTTTACGTACTGAGCAAAAATGCCATCAATTGAAATGCCCAGAATTGATTCATTCATACAGACATGTGATTCGCCAATTCGACACTGGTAGCATTTGCCACAGGTTACATGCGAATCTCCAGATACTAAGCTACCGACCTCAATTTTGGCAGGATTTTTGACATCCGTATCGTGATAAAGGGCTTTCACAGCCGAGCCAGTTTCTATGATCTCACCTACAAATTCGTGTCCGGTAATACGAGTTGTCTTACCTTCGGATTTAAGTGAGTTATGCACCATGTCCTTGAAGGCATGGCGGTACCACAAGCCTCTATCAGATCCACAGACGCCGGCATAGAGAACCTTTATTATCACGTTGGCTACATCTTCGGGGCTCTTGTCTTCATCCAGGGTGGGGCGGTCAACCTGGCTAAGCTTGAATCCCTTAGTGTTGTCCCAACCATTATTTTTAGTATCTATAGTTAGTGCGTTGATTTTAGATTTGTCCATTACAACATTGTAACGGCAACTACTATTATTCGGAAATAAGTTTTAGATCGAACTAGATGCGGATTTTAGTCATGATTCGCAAATTTGATAGATATTGATCAGGGTTTACATTTGGGTGAGTATTCAAGTAATGCATGTGTTTCTCAGCAAAGGTCATAAGATTATTCTCGTATTCTTCTCCGTTGGTGCTATAGCAAGAATCTGTAATATAGCCATCATTAGTCTGCATAGATTTAAGTTTCTGTTTTATGTTCTTGCCTTCTTCTGTACCTTTGAGCCAGTTGGTTTTTCGTTGTGTAGACATTAAGCTTTAACCTTCTTAGGCTTTTTCGTCTCTTTGCGTCCTTTGTCTTTTGACATGGAGCTCCTTCCTATAAGTAGCAAGGGCAGAGCTGTGGCAAGTCCTTGCGATTCTTAGATTGAATCTAGTTATAACGATTACTAGTTATGTAAATTATAGCACAGAACGCAAATATTTGCACAAAAAATATGACCTAACACAATGTCAGGTCATAAATTATGCATTTCAGTATATATTTATTTACGAAATGCTTTGAGTATAGCTAGCAAAATAACTGCACCAACAACTGCCACAACCAGGCTATAGATGTTAAAGCCGGTGACATCTTGTCCACCTAATGTGCTAAACACAAAGCCACCGATCATTGCACCGATGACACCAACCACAATGTTTGCTATTGCACCTTGTTCACCGTCTGTGTTCATGATCTTAGAAGCAATCCAACCTGCTAGTGCACCAAAGATTAACCAAAGTATAATTCCCATAGTACCTCCTCTTATTTAGTATATGTACTTACATTATATAAAATTACAATTGTAATGTAAAATTAGTTTACTTTATACACCAATTTACAGTCTAAAGTATTATCAATGGCTTAAATCAAGCGATCTATAAGTATCACGCTCAGACCGACGCAGGCCATGGCAACAGCAGCGATTTTTTGTTTGAATAGATCTCTTTCGCCTAAAACGAATATTCCGAACAGTACGATCAGTGCCACGCTCATGCCAGAAACGTAGTTAGTTACAGCCAGTGAGCCCAGCTTCAATGCGTAGAGATAACCATAGGCAGACATCACCCTCGTGATTAGTAGCCAGTAAATGTTTGAGTCTTTGATATGTTCCAATTGAGATTTAATGTCTATTTTGTTAAATAGTACAATTAGCCAGATTAGTATTGTGCCAATCAGTCCAAAGATAAAAATATAGGTTTCGATGTTAACAGACTGCAAGTTGTACTTCTCAAGAACCGCGTGGAAACTAAACCAAACCATCGTTAGTAGTCCAATTAGTATTGGCTTGCTCCGCCAACGGTTATTTTTATGAAGATTGAGCAGGATAATGCTCAGAAATATTATTGAGCCACCAATAGCTTGCAGTAGGCTCGGTTGTTCACCCAGGATTAAAAATCCAAGAAAGGTCACGAATATTAACCTTAGGTTATAAAGTATGGTAAACATCGAAGCTTCCAGGTGGCTTAAAGCCCAAACATTAGTGATCATTAGTCCTGCGACCATAACCCCGCTAAGTGATACGAACAGCCATTGTTGGGGAGATAGGTTAAAATTAACCTGGCCAGCAAATAGGTAGTAAAGTGATGGCAAGAATACGGCTGTCTGCATCAAGGCGGCAAGCAATAGATTATTCAATCTTCCTAATGTGCTTTTCCGAATCAACAGCGTATAGCCAACAATGCCTATTAGGTGAGCAGTTAAAAGCATAATCCAGAGCATATTCATATTGTAACACTTAACACTGATGAAAATCAGCCAATGTTGAGCAAAAATAGTTGTTTAGCTACTGGTTTTTGCTGAGCCATTTGCTGAAGCTAAAATTGCCAGCAAATAAATGACGATTTGTGTATAGGTCTCCAACATAATCTTGATGACTATACTCAGGTATTTGTTGCACGAAAGATTGCTCGTATCTTTTTGCCGTGAAACAGACTTTGTCTACACATTCAATAGAGTCAAAAGTTGCAAGATCTTTAGGATTAAACCCATCTCGATCGGTCATCATTAAATAGATGTTGGAGTAGTTGATCCTTTTAGAACGGCGTATCCAGTATTCCTCAGCTTGGTTATTGTCTTTGTAGTGCATAAAATTGATTTGCAGATCACCGAGCCGTGCAATTGGATAACCAATTTCAAGGCTACTATTGATGAATTCTAACTTTTGTTTGCAGTAATGTTTCGGATCTGACGCAAATTTCAAGAAGTCTGATGTCGTAAAATTCAGATTAACTGTCGGAGTAAGATATTTGCGTCCTGACAACCTGTAGACCATTCCGCCAATACAGTTCGAAGATAGGATGCTGAAGTCTCGATTGTCTATATTTAACAAATCGTGCAGCAATCTTGCATACCCAGACACATAGTTAATTTTCGTATCGATTGATGCAGATATGTTCATTGATTAATTATCGTTCATAGATCATTATTATTCAATTTTGTGGTTGCTGTTGGTGGGGACGATATAGTTGCGGATTAGTTAAATTCCAGTGGATAATCTTTCGTAGCGGGCAAGACAATATGATCCGAGTCCGTATGCACCCGGATCATATTGTCGGTCGTAGCAGAAGAATATAAACACTTTTCTGCTACGACTCGCCCCACCGACCTGCGACTTTAATCAGCTTTGAAGCTTAGTCGCGAACCAAGGCTTTGCTTAAAACCAAGAAGAAAACCCAACGCAAGGCTTGGCATTTTTCTTGGCAGCGGGGGCAGTCAGACGCATCGAAGCTGCTATTCCGCCGCTCCGAGTCTCACGCGAAGTTAGTTTGCTCTAACAAGGGGCAGGATTAACGCACGATGCTAGACTAGCTTCGCTATTCCAACATCTGGCTATAAAAAGTAAAATCCTAAACGGATTTGACTATTATCGAACCTACTACGGTTCGAAAGTTCGCTGTAGCTCACCACCAAGAAAAAACAGCCACACAAGGTGACTGTCTTTTCTTGGTAGCGGGGGCAGGACTCGAACCTGCGACCTTGTGGTTATGAGCCACACGAGCTGCCGCTGCTCCACCCCGCGATGTCTTTAGAATAGAGCTATGAAATGATATCATAACAGATGTAAACTAGTCAACCAGCCGAAGGAAGCATGCTAAGGTGTATAATATAGGCATGGCAGGAGAAGAGGCGCAATCAGTCGCACAGCAATGTCAGCAACATGCGGGGGAGTTGCGCAATAAGGCGCAGTCTTTACGTGATGATGCTCGCAATCTGCAACAGGAAGCCGACAACCTAGAACGAACCGCATCGGAGATGCTTGCACCTAATAAAAATATCACATCAGATGTCCGCAGGATGGCGACCGACCAGCAACAGATAGCGAATGATAATCGAAAATGAAGCACGAAATTTTGAAAACGATGCAAATCAATACGAGCGAGAGGTCGATCATATGGATCAAGAGGCTAGATGTTTGCAGCAGTTAGCACGGCCGGCCAAACAGACGCATCAGTATTCAATCAATGCTGTCGAAAATGCCGAGAATAAAATTCGCTCGCCGCAAGTCTAATTATAATCTTCATTGTGTATTTGCATAATTTCATGCTTATGCTAATATTTGATTAGTTATTATTAAAAAAGGAAAAGCTATGGCAGAAGAACCGTATGACGCTCTAAAAAGACAGGAGACTGAAAATCTTGTTAAATACAGCCTAACTAAAAATAAGAAATATCTAAATTTGTTCTTTTGCTTTCGAGCCCTTCGCAAAAACATGATTAACGATAAATAAGCGTGTATATTATTTGATTTTAGCGCAGGCTATTCGCACGGCTTCGCTCCACGTAGGGAAGGCGTGTATGACGCTGGCGACATCTGCGGCGGTTAAGCCCATCTTAACTGCCAGCGCGAGTTCATGAATCATCTCACCAGCACGAGGGGCCACGATCGTTGCACCAAGGATCACGCCCTTCTGATTAGCGACTACTTTGACGAAACCAGTTGAACTGTTGGTAGTATTTGATCTACCGATGAGTGAAATAGCTACTAGACCAATTTTGGGAGTTATCTTGTACTCACGAACTTCTGCTTCGGTAATGCCCACACTGGCAACTTCTGGTTCGATAAATATACAGCGGGGGATAGAAGAGTAATCAGCTGCTTGCCAATTAGATTTACGGCTGAACATATTGTTGGCAGCGAGTCGGCTTTGATAGCTGGCGGTGTGGGTGAATTGATAAGGACCAGCAACATCACCAGCAGCGTAGATGTGATCAGCCGTCGTCTGCATGTATTTATTAACCGTGATACCTCGACGAGTATAGGCAACTTGCGCATTTTCTAAGCCTAGATCAACATTAGGCGTCTTGCCACTGGCAACCAGAATTTCATCAACATCAATGATATGGGCTTCTTGGCCATCGCTAAATGAGATCTGTTTTTTACCACCAACTTTCTTAATAGAATGGATCGAACCATGGGTGGTTATGTCCAAGCCTCGACTCTCAAAAATTGCTTTGGCCAAATCGGCCGCTTCAGGCTCCTCCCGCCCAAGTAGCCTTGGAGCAAGTTCAATTAGGTGAATTTTAGTACCGAAGGTAGAAAATAGTTGGGCAAATTCCACGCCAATTGCACCACCACCGATGATAAGCAGTGATTTAGGTGGCTCCTTCAGATCAATGGCTTCTTTGAATGTAATATAGCCAGCATCTTCGAGCCCCATGACTGGCGGTATGAAGTTGTTCGTACCGGAGGCAATTAGGAATTTTCGGGCAGTGTAGCGACGGCCTTCTGACGTGATTTCGTTAGATCCAATGAATCTCACTGAGCCATGGAAAACGTCAATACCATTGTCGGCAAAGATTGCATCGCCTTCAGAAGTCCCTGTCCTTTGAACTACTAAATCCTTCCATTGTTTAACCTTTTTATAGTCGTAGCTGATATGATCTGCTGTTAATCCGTATTGTGCACCGTTCTTAGCGCTATGATAAATATGCGATGCATGCAGAAGTGCCTTGGTTGGTACACAGGCCCAGTTAGGGCACTCACCACCCAAAACTTTTTCTTTCTCAAAGATAGCTACCTTTTTACCATTTTTTGCAGCAATATTAGCACCAACACTACCGCCACTGCCAGAACCGATTACAATCAGATCGTAATCATAGCCTTTTTTTCTTTTTACCATTTATTTTAATGCCACCATTTATGCTTATGGTTTATATTACCAATTTAACCATCACACTACAATGTAGCTTTTACACAGGCAAAAGTCTTCCTAGGTATGTCGACAACTTGAAGATGAAGCTCACTAACTAGCTTAGACTACGATGGGTTTCGTGGAGAATAGCGGCATCTGGGTTAAACATTTTCAGATGTTTGATTGCTTGGCGGTGTATGTCACTCGATGTTACTTC
>JAGPDM010000023.1 GCA_018057585.1 Candidatus Saccharimonadota bacterium | reverse complement strand
AAAAAAATGAGCCCAGATGACCAAATCGTCCGACGTAAAGGCCGCTTGTACGTGATCAACAAGAAAAAACCTAAGCATAAGCAGAGACAAGGATAGTATGGCAAGAATCGCTGGAGTAACAATACCGACTGAAAAGCAAGTTCAATACTCGCTTACATATGTCTATGGTATTGGTCTTACTACAAGCAAGTCTATTCTTGATGCAATCAAAATCGAACGCACAGCTAGAGTTAAGGATCTGTCGGAAGCTGATCTACGCAAAATTCGTGAATATATTGCTGATAAGCATCTAGTTGAGGGTGAATTACAAAGAGTTGTTAGCAACAACATCAAGCGTCTCAAAGAAATCGGTAGTTACCGTGGTGAACGACATAAGAGAAACCTACCAGTCCGTGGCCAGAGAACTCGAACCAATGCTCGCTCGAAGCGAGGCAAGAAGGTCGCAGTCGGTGGAGCTCAACCTAAGGCAGCAACTAAGACATAGGAAAACATGGCAGAAGAACAACCAACAACACTAGTCGAGACAACAGAGCAAGCTACAACTGAAGAAGTTAAAGCGGCTCCGAAGCGTAAAAAAGGCAAAAGAACCGTATCGTTCGGCCAATTACATATCCAGGCGACATTTAACAACACGATCACTACTTTCACCGATGCAAAGGGCAATGCTCTGGCAGCATCTAGTTCTGGAGCATGCGGTTTCCGTGGGAGCAAAAAAGGCACAGCCTACGCTGCCCAGATTGCTAGCGAAACAGCAGCAAATGTTGTTCGTAACCAGTACAATATGAGCAAAGTAGATGTTTATGTTAACGGTATCGGTTTAGGCCGAGACGCAGCTATCCGAGCATTACAGAACGTTGATATCCATGTTAATTCTATCAACGACGTAACTGGCACTCCACACGGCGGCGTGCGTCCAAAGAAAGCAAGGAGAGTTTAAGACATGGCTAGAGATTTACGACCAATCACCAAGCTCAGCCGGCGTGAAGGCATGCCATTGCACCGTAAGGCAAATAAGATCATGGTTAAGCGTACTGCACCTCCAGGTCAACACGGAGCTGGACGATTTAAAAAGCAATCGGACTTCGGCATGCAACTTCGAGAGAAGCAAAAAGTAAAACGACTTTATGGTTTATTAGAAAAGCAATTCAGACGACTTATCAAGGAATCAACTAATACTGACGGTAAAACTGGCGAAATTCTGCTACAGCTTCTAGAGAGACGAATGGACAACGTAGTTTATAGAGCCGGATTTGCACCAAGCAGAAGAGCGGCTAGGCAATTAGTTAATCACGGTCATTTCAATTTGAACGGTAAAAGAGTAGACATCCCCTCAATCAGGATCAAGCCTGGTGACGAACTAGAAGTTCGTGATAAGTCTAAAAAGTCTTTCTACTTTACCAACATCGATGACATTATTGGAGATATTGATACGGCCGTGCTTAGCTGGATGGCTGCTGATCGAAAGAAATTTATTATTAAGGTTACAGGTTTGCCACAACGTCAAGAAGTGGAAGACGAAATTAACGAACAATTAATCGTAGAGTACTACTCTAGGTAGTATAGAAGAGGAGTTGTCATATGACGCACGCAATATTAACACCAAATTTAACTAACGTAGACGAGGACGGGGATAATTCCGCAACTTTCGTTATCGAACCGATGCACACCGGTTACGGAATGACATTGGGTAACAGTATTCGTAGAGTGCTACTAAGCAGTATCAGCGGTGCCGCTATATCGGCTTTCAAAGTTGAAGGTGTAAATCACGAATTTACTACAATTGATGGCGTCAAAGAAGACGTTGTCGATATTATGTTGAATCTTAAACAGGTCAGATTTAAGGTCTTTTCAGATGAAGTACAAGAGCTGAGAATCGAGAAATCAGGTTCTGGCGTTGTAACAGCTGGCGACATCAAAGTTACCGGTGATGTTGAAGTAGTCAATCCTGATCAAGTTATTGCTACAATTGACGGTGCTAAAACAAAGTTTGTTATGGATATGTTAGTAGAAACTGGACGTGGCTACCTAACTGTTGAAGAACGAAATGGCGTTAACATACCATCAGACATGATTGCAATCGATGCATTATTCAGCCCGGTGCAACGAGTAAGATATAATGTTGAGAACACTCGTGTCGGTCAGATTACTAATCTAGATAAATTAATTCTAAACATTACGACTGACGGTAGCATTACTCCTAAAGATGCTTTTGAAGAAGCTGCAGCTATCTTAGTAACACAGTACACAGCACTAGCTGGATCAACTAAGGTTGCATCAGCACCTGCCGCTGTCCCTGTAGTGGAGACCGAATCAGAAGATGACTCACAGTTAACTACACCGGTAGAAGACATGGGCTTAAGTGCAAGAACTACTAATGCACTAATTAATAACGATATTCATACATTGCAGGATCTTGTAACTCTAGGTGATGCTGAACTACGAGAGCTTAAAGGCTTCGGTAGCAAAGCTCTTGATGAAGTACAAGATAAAATGCAGGAGTTAAGCGAGTAATCATATGCACCGTCACGGATACAAAGGTCGTAAATTAAGTAGAGAAAGAGACGCTCGTCGAGCTCTGTTCAAATCGATGGCTTCAAACCTAATTGAGCACGAAAAGATGACTACAACTCTACCGAAGGCTAAAGAAATTAGACCATACGTTGAAAAGCTAATCACCAAAGCTAAAGTTGGTGATCTGCACTCACGTCGCCAGATCATACCAAAGCTTTCTAATCTAGAGACTGCACATAAGCTTGTCGACGAGATAGCTCCATTGTTAACAACGCGCGATTCAGGCTACCTCAGGATTGTTAAAGAGCCGGCGCGTCGAGGTGATAATGCTGCTATGGCAAGAGTTGAGTTTGTTGATGATCTCGATCAATTGCGAAGCGAATCGACAAATAAGAAGCCAGTTAGCAAACCGGTAGTTGCGAAAAAGCCGGCTACCAAAAAAGTTGAAGCCAAGGAGGCTAAATAATGTTACGTCGACCAACCTACAGTCAGAAACCATCAGAAATTACTCGTGAGTGGTACATAATCGATGCTGACGGAGTGTCGTTAGGACGAATCGCAAGCGTAGCCGCGCAGAAACTAATTGGTAAAGACAAACCTAGCTACACTCCACACATGGATGGAGGCGATAGCGTTATAGTAACAAATGCAGCAAAAGTTGGAGTTACTGGTAACAAATTAGATGCAAAAGTATACTACAGACACTCTAGTTACCCCGGCAGCCTTAAGGAACGAACTCTTGCTGAACAATTAGAAAGAGATGCACGTAAAGTTATTGAGAGTGCTGTCTACGGCATGCTTCCAAAGAATAAGCTTCGTGATGCTCGGATGAAAAGACTTAAAGTATATAGAGACGCTGAACATGAACATAATGCACAGCAGCCTCAAGAATTAAAGGTAGGTAAGTAATGGCAGACAAGAAACAGTATTACTACGGTCTAGGTAGACGCAAAGAAGCCACAGCGCGTGCACGACTAACAACTGGTGGTAAAGGCGAAATCACGATTAATGATAAGACGGTCAATGACTATCTTGATGACAATGAAAGACTTATCTGGGAGATTGCAGCACCATTACGACTACTAGAATTACATGAAAATCACAACGTAAGCTTAAAGGTATCAGGTGGTGGTACATCAGGCCAGGTGGATGCTTGTAAGCTAGCAATTGCTAAAGCAGCTACAGAACTGAATCCTGATTGGCGAGGTACTCTTAAAAAAGCCGGTCTAATGAAGCGTGACCCTAGAGTCAAAGAACGTAAGAAATACGGTCTTCGTGGTGCTCGCAAAAAAGAACAATACTCAAAGCGTTAGGTTACCCGTCGGCATCTTGGATGTTTCGCATTGTTTGTATCCGTGTCAACAAGTGTGTTTTCTCACTGCTTAGGTATGGTATATCAATCTTTCGAAAGAAGTATTCACATTTGTCTTGAAAATCTCTTATACGAGTAAGCTCATCTTGGTCTAAGTCTCGGGTACTTAGCATTTTTAAATATTTTATAAAATCTGAATTCAGATTGTGTGCTTTATCATAAAATTTGATAAATTTTGCTTTCCAGTTACCACTTCGATTGAGTCTATCTACCAGAGCCTTGTCTTTCTCAATTTTTGTTAGTTCTGGGTCTGATGGTTTTGTCATTAGGTCTACTAGCAGGTTCAAATCTTCCATTCCATCCGCTTCGCAGAGTTCGTCGTATTCACGCGTTAGATACTCCTTGTCTGAGTCGGTGACGTTTTTGATTTTCGCTATGTCCTCTTTAAAATCGTGCAGTAAGCTAGCGGCTACTATTGATGCGAATTCTGATTTGTTCGCATGAGGTGACAGCCTCGCTAGTTTGTATGCAGCTGCTAAAGCTACTGGCAAAAGATGTCCTTCGAAATAATTAACTTCGGTTCCTTTACGCATAGTGCCAGCATGTAGCATTTCTGCTAATGACATGGCAGTAGCAACGTTAGGGTCATTTTTTAAACTGGGGTATAACTCCTCGAGTGTAGCAAGGAACTTCTCCTCAGTAAGAGCAACTGCAGGAATAACTACTTCTATATCGGTCACGTCCATTTCTGCGACTGTACCCAGGACTAGTGGATCCGATTCTGCCATATGAGGTCGCATAGCTAAGACGGCTAAAGATCGGGGCCTTAGCTGAATAGTGCTTAAGTCGCGATTTCGGTTTTTTAAATCAACAATTTTCTCCTGAGCATCTCTCACTCTCACAGCTTCATTAGGATTAAGGCTGTCACGATCACGAATTTTTCTAAGTGCAATCGAAAGTTGAGAGAACCCAAAACTAGCTTTATATAGAAGTGGAGATACTAGAGTTCTGTTAATTCGATGCGCTCTTTCGCTAACTAACTGCAGCTCTACTGGTGACAATCCGTCAATGTTCAGATTGCTATGTACAGATTTGTAGCCAAGACCTTTAGTCTCTCTACCGAGATATTCTTCAAACGCGTTTTCTTTGCCAGTTACCGAATTAATATTGCGTGCACCGAAACTGCGTTCTAGTATACTATTTAGATGTAGTGCAAACATTGCCAGTTCCTCTTCGGTTACTGCTTGCGAGTTTCCATATGAATCCTCATTTTTCAGTATTACGCGGGCACCAATTGCGTCACCTGGAGAAGTATATGCATACTCTGGTTTATGAACTAGTTTGTGGGTCAGCGACCCGATTGATTTTGGCCTGGTCTGCAGTACGCATTCAAAGTTTGTCGGCTGCTCAGACAGTGCGGTCTCTAACATTGTCCTAACGCTGGGTTCATCTTCTACTGCCTTCTTGTGAATGCGTTTCGCCTGCCTTAGTTCGTCTGTGCCTATATAAAGTGCCTGATATGCCTCGTCCTTAATCCACTCAGCGAGATCTCCTCTATCTGCTAGTTCTAGCCCAGGAGCGTAAAAATTTAATAAATCATTGATATCCTGCCACTTTGAAGAAGTCACATCTCTGCTTGGTTGGCGTACTTTATCAACAAGCTCTAATGCATTTCTAATCCAAGAATCAATATTTTCATTATCTAAGGCTGCTAATATCAGATCTATATTTGGTAATCCAAGTTCAAAATCGCGCACTTCTGGAGATATTATAATGGTTGGGTCTCTCAGTGCGCGCCCTACTGCTAATAACGTAGTGTGTGCGGCGTCTCTATCTTCGCCGCCAACTGCATTAAGCAGGTATTCTGTTTCAGCATCGCCTGAAGCGTCAACCCCGGCTGTTTTGGCTGCGAGCTCAATCCTATCGGTCATTCCGTTTCTCCAGGCGGCTACTGACTTTGAGAGAGACATACAAGATTCTTCAATTCCGAGTGCATATCTCACTTCTTTTTGTGCTACTACATCATCGGTGATTAATGCTCCCGCTAAAGATCTCCATATGACATCAGAAATTTCTGTTCTTTCCGATAAAAGTACTTGTTGGTATGCATAGCTTATTTCACAACTCGGGGCAATTTGATTAAATCCTTTTTCCTCCAATAGGCCGACTAATCGTTTTGTGGCAGCATCGTTTGCCGCATCGAGGTTGAGAAGCCGCATTTGCTCATGCACTCCAAGGAATATATCAGGATCGGCAGGTTTAGGACCCGTGGCTTCTGGGGTTGCAATTGAACTCATGATGTTGTATTATACTACTAATGAAACGAAATTGCAACAGTGTCAAGTCTTGGTGGAGCTCCTTATAGTAAGGGAGTCCTATTAGTAGTTCAAAGCAGATAGTGCCTCCCGAAATGGAGGTTTTTTATTATTAAATCAGTTAAAGTATAGGTATCACATGAATCCAAAGACAAAACAGTTAAATATCGGTAAGGACGCTCTCGATTTATTCGAAAAACTAGTGAGCACGCAACAAAACTGCTTCTTGTTAGAAACACTAGAGGACAAAGACCAGCCTCAATCCAGTCATAGCAGTTATGTAGGTTTCGCACCTGAGAAAATATTCACTGCTAAAAAACAAAAGCTCTATCTTAACGATAGGTTGCAAGAGGGGGTTGGAAATCCCTATTACGCATTAAGAAATCACATCAGTACTGACGTGTCATTACCAGCCGGCTACATAGGCGGGCTAGTTGGATATTTTTCACACGAAGGTATCAGCTATCTAGAGCCAAGTCTACAGTTCCAATACAAGCGGGAGTTTCCAGATTTTCAGTTTGCCGAATATCGTGACGGTGTTATCTTTGAACCGAAAAAATCTCCGACCTATTTCTATCATGACAATGACAGATCAGGTTTGATTAGTGAGCTTCAATCTACGTCTTTAGAAGATTTACAAGTGCGACAGCTCAGAAGTTCACAGACTCAGGAACGACACGAGAAGATAGTCGATTCCGCGAAGAAGCAGATTGCCGAAGGACGTGTCTTCCAAGTAGTTCTAGCGAACAAATACGGTTACGAGTTTTCTGGTGAACTAGTCCAGCTGTATCGCAGGCTGCGTGAGATAAACCCATCGCCGTTTATGTTCTTTATGAAGTTCAATGATGTTATTACTATGGGAGCCAGCCCAGAGCTCTTGGCCCACACTAAGCCGAGCGGTAAGGTCTATCTAGAAGCTTTGGCCGGGACCGTTAGGTTGGGAAAGGACAATTGCGAATCTGAACAACTCGCTGAAACGCTATTGCAAGATGAAAAGGAAGTTGCAGAACATAGCATGCTGGTTGATTTAGCTCGTAATGATGTTGGCCGAATAAGTGAGATCGGCTCGGTTAAGATTGAAAATTTAATGTATATAAAAAAACTAAGTCATGTTCAGCATATTGCATCGATTGTTTCTGGCCAGCTTGCCGAGGGAAAAGATATGTTTGACTCACTTGCCTCTAGTTTCCCGGCCGGCACTTTGAGCGGAGCTCCAAAGATTGAGGCGATAAAGATGATTACTGAGCTTGAGGCAACCGAGAGAGGTCCATATGGCGGCACAATAGGATACTTCAGCTACAACGGCGATTCCATGCATGCAGTTAATATCCGGTCGGTTAGCACTGTTGGTAATAAAATGTATCTGCACTCAGGTTCAGGGATTGTTTACGACTCAGTTGCTAGACGTGAATATGAAGAAATTAAAGAAAAAAAGACCGCCATGGATAAAGCGCTAGTTTCTTTTATGACTGGAGAAAGTAATGAATAAAATTCTTTTAGTAGATAATTTTGATTCATTTACATTCAATCTTTATCAATATCTCAGCGAAATTAGCGAGACTGAGGTCTACCGAAACGACAAAATTCCGTTTGATAAATTAGAAAATGGGGATTACAGCCATATTGTTATTTCACCGGGACCAGGGAATCCAACCGATGAACAGTATTTTGGTAGTGGCATGAAAGTCATTAAAGACTATCAGACAAAAATTCCTATCCTTGGCATTTGCCTGGGGCACCAAGCACTCGGAGCCAGCTTCGGGGGCAGTGTCGTTAAGGCTGAGCTAATAATGCATGGCAAGACTTCTAGCTTCAAGCATAGCGGACTAGGTTTATTCTGCGGACTCCCAGCCGAGGTTTCTGTTATGCGATATCACTCACTAGTGGTTAGCGACAAGGACTTTCCTAGTGAACTCATAGTTGACGCTCGTGCTGACGACGGCTCTATAATGGGCTTCCACCACAAGATTCTGCCTGTCTACGGCCTGCAATTCCATCCTGAATCATTTAGAACAGAAAGCGGTAAGCAGATGCTGGGTAATTTTATAAAGGAGAAGTCATGAATTTTGTACAAGGCCTAGACATAATTATTAACGGGAATGATCTGAGCAGGACCCAGGCAGAGAGTTTTTTAGGTGAGATTTTAGATAACGATGCGATCGTTAATGAGCAAGTTGCAGATGCGCTGATAGCACTTACAGAGAAGTCGGTTACAACTGAGGAGATACTTGGTTTCCTGGCAGCTATGCGAAAGCGAATGATCAATGTCGATGGCGTTGAGAATGCAATTGATACTTGCGGAACTGGAGGGGATAAAAGCAACAGTTTTAATATATCAACTGCTAGCGCAATCGTACTCGCAGCTGGCGGGGTTAAGGTCGCAAAGCACGGAAACCGAAGCGCTACTAGTAAATGCGGCAGCCCTGACGTTCTAGAAGCACTTAATATCCCTGTCGATTTTGACCCTGAAGAAGCAAAGATAAGGTTGGCTGAAGATAGTTTTGTATTTTTATTTGCACAAAAATACCATCCAAGCCTTAAAAAATTAGCCATTGTCCGTAAGCAGTTGGATTTTCCGACCGTGTTTAATATCCTAGGGCCACTGCTTAATCCGGCTAAAGTTAAACGACAAGTTATTGGCACTTTTAACTTAGAAAAGGCTAAAACTATTGCCGAAGTTGTATCACGGCTAGATTATGAACATGTAGTAGTTCTTGTGAGTGACGACGGTTTAGACGAGGCTAGTTTATCTGCTCCAACCAATATTATTGATATAATAGGTAGCGAAGTTACAGAGTATAAGATAGAACCAAAGGACTTTGACTTAAAAAATGCCGACAGATCGGAATTGTTAGGTGATGACGCAATCGTTAATGCCGCAATTGTAAAATCCGTCATGGAGCCGAGCGATGAACTTTCTTCACAACAGCGCGTAGTTGTGCTAAACGCTGGTTTGGGATTCTACGTCGCGGGCGTGAGCGATACGGTCGATAACGGTGTAAAACTAGCAATTGATACAATTAAGTCGAGTAAGGCTAAAAACAAGCTAGATAGTTTGAGTAAAACTCATGTCTGAGATCAAGCTTAAAATTTGCGGAGTCCAGAACATCAACGAAGCCAAGGAGTTAGTACGTTTGGGCGTAGATTATATTGGACTAAACTTTGTGCCTAGTTCTAAAAGACGAATAGATTTAGAGACAGCCCAAGAAATTGTTGCGGCAGTAAGATCTAGCAGCACACAGACAGTGCTATTATTTCAAAATCAATCTGTCGAGTTCATAAAAAATATAGCTTCTGAGCTAGACATTAGTTTGTTGCAGTTACATGGCAGTGAAGATTATTCAACTTACAGTTCGCTGGCCGTTGGCAACAAGATCATCAAAGTGATATATCCAAATTCCGACCTGAAGCAACAGATCAGCAATTTCCCGAGTGACTACTGCTTATTAGATCGGCCTAACCAGGGTAATGGTGAATTAGTTAGCCAAGATTCAGTTAAGCTGGCGTCCAGTCTTAGTAGCTGTCTTTTTCTGGCTGGTGGCATTACACCGAGTAATTTGCAGGAAGTTATCAGGAATGCAAGACCCTATGCGGTTGACATCGCATCTGGAGTTAGAACGGATGGAGCTCTTGATGTGGCCAAAATAGAACTAGTTCAAGCTATACTGGATAGGGCATGATTTTAGACGAAATAATAGCAAATAAAAGACGAGAGCTAGAAAATATCCCTAGGCGGAGCTTTTTAAATCTGTTTAACACCAGCTCTATGAAGATTATTTGCGAGGTTAAACTTAAAAGTCCCACAAACTCAAACGGCTTCGGTGTTGACGTAGCTAGCCTGCTGGAAACTTACAAAATGGAGGCTGACGCAATTTCGGTTGTAACTGATAGCAAATTCTTTGGAGGAAACTTGAGTATATTAGAGCAAGCACGAATAACTGGATTGCCTGTTTTACGTAAAGATTTTATCTTAGAAGTGTCACAGATAACCGAAGCTCAGACAGATGCCTTGTTATTGATAGCTCGCATACTCGAAACATCGAAGTTGAAGCAACTGGTTGACGCCTGTCTCACAGTCGGTATTGAGCCGGTTGTTGAAATATACAATCAGTCAGAACTTGCCGCAGTCCTGAAGACTGATGCCAGAATAATAGCCGTAAATAGCCGTGATTTAGATAAACAAATGATAGATTTAGAGAGGGCATTTAATCTGATTGAGCGAATACCGTCTAGCTACAAAAGATTATTGTTTTCCGGTGTTGATTCTCCTGACGACATATCAAGAGCTTGTAAGGCCGGAGCTGATGGAGTACTTATTGGCACTAGCATTTTGAATTCTGAAGATAAGGATGAATATATTAAAAGTCTGCGAGGAAATTGTGAGTAATACTAAATATTTTGGTCAATTTGGTGGCCGCTATGTGCCGGAGATGCTACAGGGCGCACTTGAAGAGCTTGCTACTGCATACGACAATTTAAAGTTTGATGATAACTTTATTGATGATTTGTACGATCTGCATGTTAATTATAACAATCGTCCGACACCTTTAATTGAGGCTAAAACCCTGCAGGCCGAGCTTGGCGGTGCCAGGATTTTTCTTAAAAATGAAGGCTTAAACCACACTGGGGCACACAAAATCAATCATTGTCTCGGGCAAGCTCTGGTTGCACAGAAGCTTGGTAAGACTCGGCTGATCGCAGAAACCGGCGCTGGTCAGCACGGCTTAGCAACAGCTACAGTGGCCGCTAAATTTGGCATGAAATGTACGGTCTATATGGGACAGAAGGATCTCGACAGACAGCGTCCAAACGTTCTTTTGATGCAACTGCTTGGTGCGGAAGTTATACCAGTTCACGACGGCTCGAAGACCCTAAAAGATGCAGTTAGTGCTGGCATACGTGACTGGATGAAGACTAGTGATGATACTCACTACGTGATAGGATCGTGCCTTGGCCCAGATCCCTACCCGCGAATGAATCGAGATTTTCAGTCAATTGTTGGTGTTGAGATAAATGAACAGTTGCAAGAAATCTACAACATAGAGTCGCCTGACGCAGTTATTGCTTGTGTCGGTGGCGGCAGCAACGCGCTAGGTGCCTTTACTGAGTTTGTCGAGGATGAGTCCGTTCAGTTGATTGGTGTTGAAGCTGGTGGCCGATCGGTAAGAACTGGTGATAACGCCACAAGATTTCCAAATGCCAAAATCGGTATCTTTGAAGGCTATAAATCCTATTTCCTTCAAGATAAAGATGGTAATAGCGGTAAAACACACAGCATCTCAGCTGGTCTTGATTACATCGGTGTTGGCCCTGAGCTTGCTGAGTTACATGATAGTGGCAGAGTTGAATTTGTTTCTGCCACGGACAAAGAAGTAATAGATGCAGTTTCTAGATTGGCCAAAGCCGAGGGTATAATCCCGGCCATGGAATCAGCTCATGCCATTGCACACGTTATTAAAATTGCATCGCAATATTCTAAAGACCAAATACTGGTAGTTAATGTTTCTGGGCGAGGAGACAAAGATCTATTTATTATCGGAAATGAATTCGGGGGTCAAGAATTTGCTGATTTCTTAAAGTTGCAAGCAAGCGAGATAGAGGAAAAGTTATGAATAAATTGATGACACACCTCGTCGCAGGTTATCCCGATCTTTCAACTACCAAGGCTCTACTACAATACATGATAAGTAAGCAGGTTGATTCGATCGAATTACAGATTCCATTCAGCGATCCACTGGCTGATGGACCAAAGCTCATGGCTGCTAATGACGTCGCCGTTAACTCTGGCGTGTCGGTTGCGGAGACGTTGGAATTAATCGCAAGTAGCGAAGTTGAGGGAACTAAACTCTTCATAATGAGTTATTTACAGCCGATAATCAGCTACGGTGCTGAAAAGTTCTTCCATGATGCAAATCATGTAGGCTGCAAAGGCTACATTTTGCCTGATTTACCTTATGACGCACCAGAAATGAACCAGTACATAGATTACGATGCATCTTTTGCTAATAAGTACATTCCGGTATTGTCGCCCGGCATGTCTTCTGGGAGGCTCAAAGAGATATTCACTAAGCTAGCTCCAGAAACAGTCTATATAACCGCACGATCTGGTATAACTGGCGAACATACCGATAACTACTCCGACGAGCTAAATAGGCTTATCGACGAGGTTAGACGCTTATCAGATGCGAGAATTGCAGTAGGCTTTGGCGTTCAAAACGAGACAGACGTTAAAAACGTCTTGAAATTTGCCGACTTAGCTGTGGTTGGTTCCAGTGTTGTCTCGGAGCTCGGTATTTCGCTAGATAATGCCAAGCAGTTAGTAGATAAATTAGCCGAGGCGGCTAAATAGACGGTACAATAGTATTATGAGCGAAACGATAATCACCGGCTTGCGTGCCAATGGGGAACTACATCTTGGGAATTACCTAGGTGCATTACTGCCAATGGTGCAGCTACAGAAGAAGCTAACTGATGAACAGCAGCTTTTTCTGTTCGTGCCTGACCTACACAGCTTTACCACACCAGTAGATCACACTGGTCTGTATGATAATGTTCTACGAAATGTTCGATTATATAGTGCAGCTGGCATAGACACTGAACATGAAAGAACGGTAATCTTTAGGCAAAGTTTTGTCCCGGCCCATTCAGAACTGACTTGGATTTTGAATTGCTTTACATATTTCGGTGAAGCACAACGTATGTCTGAGTTTAAGGATAAATCAGCAAAACTTGGCAACAAAGAAGTTAGCCTAGGTCTATTGGATTATCCAGTCTTAATGTCGGCAGACATTCTGCTTTATGGCGCAAAATACATACCCCTCGGCGAAGATCAGAAACAACATCTAGAACTAACTCGCACTTTAGCTCAGAGATTAAATAATAAATTTGGTGGTGTATTGATAGTCCCCGAGACCTGGGAAAAACAGCAAGAATTCAGTCAACGGGAAGTGAGC
>JAGPDM010000056.1 GCA_018057585.1 Candidatus Saccharimonadota bacterium | reverse complement strand
ACCCAGGGGTTTGTGACGAAGTGGTTATACCGGCAATTGAATCGAATACTGATCATAAGATTGACGAAACTCTATATATTGCTCATTGCCCAGAGCGGATAAACCCTGGTGATCCTAA
This sequence comes from Candidatus Saccharimonadota bacterium, assembly GCA_018057585.1. GTDB lineage: Bacteria > Patescibacteriota > Saccharimonadia > Saccharimonadales > JAGPDM01 > JAGPDM01. The sequence goes on along the minus strand of JAGPDM010000056.1, from coordinate 3,622 downwards.
GTGGCATGTTGGTAATATTAACAGAGTTGTTGGTGCCAACTGCCAAAAAGCACTTGATCGGGCTTATGATTTCTACGACAGCGTAATCGACGGTGAGATTAAAAAGATGAATAATATCAAAGAGGCTGAAGCTGTTAAGATAGTCGAGAATTCATTTCGAGATATCAATATTGCTTTTGTTAACGAACTGGCCATGTCGTTTAATAAGCTAGGCATTGATACTAATAACGTAATCGACGGTGCGGCCACAAAGCCCTTTTCTTTCATGGCTCACTACCCAGGGATTGGAGTTGGGGGGCACTGCATACCAGTTGACCCATACTATTTGATTGAGTATGCCAAGAGTAAAGGTTTTGAACATAGGTTTATGTCACTAGCACGCAGCATAAACGAGAACATGCCAAGCTATGCTGTGGGCGTAGTAGAGAAAGCAGTAAGTTCCTCAAGAGGCTGCAGTCTAGACGGGTTAAAAGTAACGGTTCTTGGTCTGAGCTACAAAAAAGACGTTGCCGATGATAGGGAAAGCCCTGCTTATGCGGTTATTAAGCTTCTGAAGGCCAAGGGCTGTATCGTGTCAGCTTATGACCCGTTCATTACAAACGAACTTTCTGAGGACAGCCTAGATGACGCTCTAATGGGCAAGGATGCGATCATTTTAGTGACTGACCACAGTGAGTTTAAGAACCTTCAGCCTGGCAAGATAGACAAAGGTGCTATCTTCTTTGACGGCAGAAACGTGCTAGCGAGCAAGCGAGAGTTATTTACTGAGGCCGGTGTTGATTACCTCAGTATTAGCTGATAATGGTTTATGCCACGAGCATTGCATATAATTATAAAATCCGTGCCGAGCGAGTAGCTTGAAGAGTGACGTACTAGAGCGTGTTGTGCATAATCTGATTAATTTTCGTATTAAGTTGCTTGGTTTCCGGGGTGTACCACACCTCATCAACTTTGTAGATAAGACTTGGTGTTGCACCTGCAAAAGCAACAGTAACTAGAATGATTATATATAAAGCTCGTAATCGGTTTGATGTGATCATCTTCATCGTGTAATGAGTTCCAATTATAATTATCGGCAGGAAAACTGGCATTATGTATCTACCTTGGACGGCGAGATTTTTTAAACCAGTATTAACGTATGATCCGTAATTCTTATTGATAAGGATCAGCATGACACTTGTAGATAGTAAAAAGTAGAATCCCATCACTTTTTCTGTTTTTGGGTTGTACGTTCTGACGGCGGACGCAATTCCTAGTAATAAGAAAGCAAACATAGAATAAGATATTGAATTTAATGGGAGTGTGACTTTATGGCCTAAAATGCCGTAATTACTATCATGCATTAACAATAACCAATCGGCAAAATACTCCATTTTGTTAACTGTATTAGAGTCGAGGGCTGGTTGTTTTTCTTTCGACAAGTTCTCGTTGCGCACATATACAGAATTTTGGCGACATTGATCGATGGTAATAGTTTGTTCACATCTTGGTGCATAGCTACCATATTTGTAAATGTTAGAGCCGATTTTATAAGACGACAGACCGACGGTTATAATGAAAACAGATATAATCGCAGTTAATACTGCTTTATGTCTCTTAAACTCTATAAGCCATCGGGCTAAAAGTTTTTTATTTAAAGAGTGGTATAGCACTATTATTAAGCCAATAAGCTCAAATGGCAGAACTGCCAAATGGGTTATCTTAACTAATGGTCCAAGGAAAGCCGTTATGCCAAGCAGAAGTAGGTATTTTATTGATTTGGTATTGTGAAATTTAAGCAAGAAATGATAGCTAGAAAAAATAAGCAAGAATGATAGATTATCATAGTTGACAGAACCGCTTAGGAAAATAAACATCAAGATATTAGAAATCCAGAACAGACCTAAATTTCTAGCTAATGGAAGCACCTTAGCCTCATCGGATAATAGTTTAAGTGTGTAGAGGCTGAGAGTAGCTATCGCAACATTAAGTAGTTTTACTATTGTAATCAGGTAATTGTCAGACACAAATAAAGCGAAAAACCTATGAATGTAACTGAACATGTAGTGATATGCAGTATCGGGCAGGCCGTAGGTGGACCCTAAATTAAAATTTGAAGTCTGCGGTCCGTGATTGAAGGGGTTAATATTTTCACTTGCTAGGAAACCGATCATTTGGTTATGAAATGCTTGATCAGGCGCTACATTGTTTTCTATGCTGATGGCTAGGTAGACGGCCTGGATAATGAAGAGGGCGAAAACAAGTTTTAAAAATAAGCTATTCGAAGCAAAGTCAACTATCCGCGCCGCCCAGGTTTTTTTACTTTTGCTCATCTTGCATACAACTATATCATGATTCATTTTATTAAAACTTGCTATTGGTAATATGAGAGACCTTCAAAAAATCTAGATTAAAAACTATCAAATAAATGACTGTAGTGTTGTTTGATTATTCTCTCCCAATCAAATAATTCAGCAGTGCTTCTGGCGTTTTCTGAGAGGTTCTTTCGATCGGACTTGTTCAAACTAAGTACATACTGAATTTTATCGGACAACTGTTCGGCATTTCCCGCCTTAAAAAGGTAACCGTTGACTCCATCTTCCAGTATTTCCTCGGCACCACTGACGTCGCTAGCTATGCAGATTTTACCCCTTGCTAGGCCCTCCATCAATACAACAGGCATGCCTTCGGCATCACCGTCGCTTGTTTCTACAGATGGCAAGATTAAAACATCAGCCCTGCCCAGTGTATTGAATTTGGATTTGCCTGAAATGTAGCCTAGGAAATTAACATCTCTATAGGTGTTGATTGAGCTGTTTAGTGCTTGCAAGTCATTCATGAGCTGGCCGTCTCCAGCGATTGTTAGTCTTAGTTTGCTGAACTTGCTCGAATCTATCCGACTGAAGGCCTCTAGTAAATATTTAACACCCTTCTTTTCTGACAATCTTCCTATGAACAAGAGCTCGGAAGGAGCTTTTGTAAGCCGGTCATTCTTGATGTGTTTAGTGGCAAGAGCTACGCCCATCGGTATTATTTTAGTCTTAGGTGCAATAACTTCATCCCAGTTCTTTTTGTCAAAGAAACCTCTAGCTTTAAGTTCCGTCCGCCTAGAGACAAAAGTAATCTTCTGTGCAGTTGGTAGGTACTTCTGAACTATCCTCTGACCTATCAACGGTAGCTTATTTAAAACCCCAATGTCATTTGCGTGGCTAGTCAGTAGCCATGATATGCCGTGCTTTTCTGATAATAAGGCGGCGATTATCCCTTGGGGCATGAACCAGTGAGCGTAAATATAGTCCGGCCTGTCTGCTTTAATTAGTTTTGATAAAGCTAAGTATTGCCCGATAAGTAGAAATGGAACCAATATATATCTAAGTGGATTTTCCTTTAACGCCGGACCAATTCCGCGGCCAGCCAGCTTTTCGAACCTATGCGGCCAGAAATAATGATAGCGAACTTCTTTATAGCTAGGGTGGTCTATGGTTGGTGCTGATTCTATGTATGCACTGTGCGGTGCCAGGACAGTTATGCTCATGTCTGGATATCGATTGTTAAAAGCTAAGATCTGATCTTCAACAAAGCGAGGAGTTTTATCTGTTTTTGAAGCCGGAAAAGTTGAGCTTGTGATAATGATTTTTAGTGG
>JAGPDM010000003.1 GCA_018057585.1 Candidatus Saccharimonadota bacterium | reverse complement strand
ATTCTGGCGGAGCATCATCCACCAGCGGGTGATGGCCATCTCGATAGCGAGAATCGAGTCTGGTGTCTGCCTATAGAGGCTAACGAAAGCCTTTCGGTGGGCTTTGATGCGCTGCGCTGTGCACGCTGCGTGGATTCCTGCATTGACTGTGCCTAGTTTGTGGGTTGTGGCGGGCATTGTGTCCTCCTTTGGACGATTTGGGTTCCTCTACAAGTGGTCGACGGTCGATCTTTTAGACTTGTTGCTTCCGGCTGCGGAAACATGGCGAGGCTAGAAACTAGATTTTAGTAATATAATTTCTAGTCTCGCCATGTTAATAAAAGTTCTGTTTGTCAAAAAACATCCTTCACTCTCACGAGAGAAAAACTGCACTAATCATACTACTTAGCAATATATTTGTAAATAATTCAACTTGAAACAAATAAATTCCGAGCATATACATAATCTGCTTGTAGCAGATTATTAATTAAATCCAAATCCTACCAACGGGGATTTGTTAACTTACTTTCCTCTGGGCATAAAAGACCGAGCTCCTGATTAGTGAATGTTATTGACACAATACTAGGATTCAACTCAGCCTTTAGGCCGACCATAGGGAGTTGTTGCATCCATTGTGTTAATAACATTCACTAATCAAGACGAGGGATAGCCCAGCCGGTTGTGCTACTTGTCGGCGCAAGTAGCATTTAACAGTTCTTCGTTCAGAAGAACACTAGAGTTTGTGTTTTTCAAAAAACATTAAAATATTTTTATTAGTTTTGGAAAACTTATCAACTAGTTTGTTATAATGGTTATGAATTACAAAACGGGTGGAAATAAGGGGTAGATAAATGGCTAAAGTTAAAAAGGGCGAAGAAAAGAAGATTCAAGACACCAGCGGAGCTAGTGGTAAAGAGCAGGCTTTAAAGCTAGCACTTGACCAAATAGAAAAACAATTTGGGACTGGTAGTGTCATGCGACTTGGCGATGATCATAAGGCCAACATCGAAACCTTCCCAACTGGTAGTATTAGCCTAGACATGGCGCTTGGCGGCGGCTTACCCAAAGGCCGAGTTATCGAAGTCTACGGCCCAGAAAGTTCTGGTAAAACGACTCTTACTCTCCACGCCATTGCCGAAATGCAGAAACTTGGCGGTCAAGCAGCCTTTGTTGACGCCGAGCACGCCCTTGACCCTGAATACGCTAAGCGAATCGGCGTAAACATTGCCGAACTTCTAGTCAGCCAACCAGACACAGGCGAGCAAGCTCTAGAAATTGTTGAAACTTTGGTTAGAAGCAATGCTGTCGATATTCTTGTCGTTGACTCGGTTGCAGCCCTGACTCCACGAGCAGAAATCGAAGGCGAGATGGGTGATTCCCATATGGGTTTGCAAGCGAGGCTAATGAGCCAGGCACTGCGTAAATTAACCAGTATTATTAGCCGCACAAACTGCACAGTTATCTTTATTAACCAAATCCGCATGAAGATTGGTGTTATGTTCGGTAATCCAGAAACCACTACTGGTGGTAATGCACTGAAGTTTTATAGCTCTGTGCGTTTGGATATTCGACGAACCGGCCAGATCAAAGCTGGCGAAGATATTATCGGTAACAGTGTCCGTGTTAAGGTTGTTAAGAATAAAGTTGCTGCACCGTTCAAGGTTGCCGAATTTGAGATCATGTACAACCAAGGCATTAGTACAGAGGGCGATCTACTTAACTTAGCCGTCAAGCACGACATTATCGGCAAAGCCGGTTCATGGTTTGATTATGGCGAGGAAAAAATTGGTCAAGGCAAAGAAGCAGCTAAGCAGTGGCTAGTTGATCATCCAAAAGAGATGAAAACAATTGAAAAAGCTGTTCGTGATGCCGAAGAAAACAAGAAATAAATAGGGTGCAGGAAGAGCAGTTCGAGATCTACGAAACGCCAGATAAATCTGCGAGATTCGTCTTCAGCTATTCCGATGACAAGCTAACGACTGGTTTATTAATAATGAAGCCTGGTTCAATACTGGCTAAACACAATCGACCGTTAGGATTTGAAAATCTTATGCAGATCAGTGGCAAATGCCAAACAATTGTTTTCGAAGAGGACGATCCAGAATCTATCGAGAAAGAAGTTGAGATGTCACCAGGTGATTTAGTCCAAATGAACAAAGGTCAATGGCACATTCACGCCAATCCGTTCAAAGAAGAGTCAATAACCTTTTTCAAGTTAGTTGGTGATATTACAGAGATCATGCAGAAGTTACGAGATGATAATATTAAAGTTAAATTAGAAATCAAGTAACAAGAACTGCAGTTTTTTAATATGGCTTCATCTGTTTCAACGATTCAATGGTCTGTTTAATTAACTCATCGAAATTATGAAGTTTGTACCATTCTTTACAGTCTTTGGTGACCTTATCTATTTCAAGCTTGTCACCGTTGGCTAATTCGAATACGTCCACATCATAGCCAGGTTCTGACGGTCTAAGTGTTGCACGGACTGTTGAGCAATCAAATTTAGCGAACAAAGGTGCTTCATCGCTATCTCCGTATTTTTCGTGAGGTGCTGTGCCGGCTTTCCAAATTCTAGGATGGGTAACATGAATGCCAATCTGATCTTTATTTTCTACATCTTCGTAAGAGACAAAATCTGAATCTATAATCGCATCATTCATTGGCAGGCTTATTCTATGCATTGGAATTCTAACTAGTTTTTTGTCTTCGTCGACAATTTTAAATTCTGCATTCCGCTTTGGATCAGTGCTGGCCCGCGCCATATCTAACATCGAAGCCTCGAGCGTAGACTCTATTCCGCTTTTATTTTGCAATGTAACGAGCCATAGCCCAACGCTACTCACAGTGAGTATTAGTAGCGTTATTGATATGAATATATTAAATTTATTATGTTTGATTTTACTGATTAGTTTTTTCATTTTTTATTTTCCCTTGTTTGCGACGAGTCTATATCGCTTACTACATTAAAGTCAACCGAGCTAGTTTTACCGCCAGTATCATAGTGGAAGCTTTTGAGGTTATTATGCTTATAGATTATTAGGGTTGGTGGTAGAATAGTTAATTGTGAGACATATTCCTGCCACAATGGCTACTCAGCATCCAGATAACGCCCATGCGGCTTATTTTTTGAATCAACCTTACGTTTCTGCTGCTGACGAGATAGCTGAATGTTACGAATGTTTTTCAAACCTTGGTGTTGAAGAATACATGTGGGACTGGGAAGGTAAGTTTGTTGACGAGGCGGTTATCGATCGGCTTTTCCAGGATTATTATGATTATTTTAAGAAAAACCAGCTCGGCAAAGATAAATTTCTAACTTTCCGTATCCCGAATATTTGGGAAGAACCATCGCACAGACTACCACGAGCTTACATGAATCTAATATCGGCCGATCATGCCGCTAAGCGCTTTAAATTCAACCAACCGCCTTTGTTTGAGGTCATTCTACCCATGGCGAGGCGAGCTGATCAGCTGTGTCATCTGCAAGATAAGTTCCAGAAGATATTAACTGCCAGCGAAGATTTCTTTGATGAAAAATCATCTTTAAAGTTATTAGATGTCATCCCTCTTTTTGAAGAAGTAGAAACAATGGCCGAGGCCGACACGATCCTTAAAACTTACGCTGATTTTTTACAAAAAGACTATAATTACAAACCGGAATATATGCGAGTTTTCCTAGCTCGTTCCGACCCAGCAATGAATGCTGGACTTTTGCCGACTATGCTGGCTGTAAAATCGGCCATCTCTTCTTACCATGAATTTGGTGAGGCCAATGGAATCAAAATCTACCCTTGGATTGGTGGTGGTAGCTTGCCATTCCGTGGAGCTATAAACCCAGAAAATATTGATAACGCAATAGAAGAGTATAAAGGTTCAGCCTCGATGACTGTTCAGAGCTCATTCCGCTATGACTACAAGTTACCTATGGTCAAAACGGCTATTCAGAAGATAAACAAGCTTCTACCTGAAAATCTTAATTCATACCGTAGAATAACCAAGAAAGAGGCTGAGCAGATAAAGAAGTTCAATGTTGACGCTAAGAAGATGTATCAACAGACAGTCGAATCTATCGCGCCAGTAATAAACAATATCGCATCGCAAATACCTGGCAATCGTGAACGTGTCCAGCACGTCGGTATATCTGGCTATTTCCGTGGCATGGGCAAGGTCAAGTTACCAAGAGCAATCAAATTTACTGGTTCTCTTTACAGTATTGGTATTCCACCAGAACTAATCGGCATGGGTCGGGCCCTAGAGCACGCTCGCAAAACTGGAATGCTCGAACTAATAGAGGAGCTATATTTAGGTTTGAGACGCGACCTAGAGCACGCAGGGCATTACTTCAACAGAGAAAATCTAAATATGCTTATAAAAAAGGATGATGCATGGAAAGATATCGATAAAGACATTAAGCTGATTGAAGAAATTCTAGACATTAAGATTGGTCCTATCACAAATAAGCACATGATCCATCGCAACCTCAGCTCGAACACCTTCTACGATATGGAAACTGAGCACGACATAACTGTCGATCTGCTCCGCGCTGCCCGGATAAGAAAAAGCCTCGGCTAAAGCTGATTAATCAATTCCTCTGGAGTGTCGACAAGATTGATAATGCTAGATAGTGGTTTCTTAATAAAACCCTCTTCAGTCATCTTAGTTAGTTGTGCAAAAATTGAATCATAAAAATTGTCAATGTTAAGCAGCAGTAATCTAGAGCTAATCTGTTCATGAGTGATTTGTGCTGCAATATTGGCCATCTCATCAAGTGTGCCTACTCCTCCAGGTAGAGCTACGAATACGTCGCCAAGCTTCGTTAGTTTAGCTTTTCTGGCTAGTAGGTCCTTCATGACATAAACTTCATCTGTTTTTGGTCGAAGCTTATGTTTAAAATCCTCCATGCTAACACCGATTATTTTGCCTCCAGCCTCCTGGGCCGCATCGGCTATAACTTTCATTATGCCAAAATTAGAACCACCCCAAACTAAAGTGTGTCCCTCCTTTGCTAGTAGTTGAGCAAACTCTCTAGCTGGCTTGGTATATTTATCTGGCAAATCTTGGGCTGAACAAAAGACTACAACATTCATATGGTCATGTTAGCATAAAGCCATGCAGATTACGGACATCAAACAACAGGTTAAGCAGAAGTCGCGCTATTCGATCTTTGTTGATAAAAAATATAGCTTTAGTTTGAGTGATTCACAGATTAGATCTAGTGGGCTAAAACTAAAGCAGGAAATAACGGAACCGGAAATAGCTAAATGGAAGCGTGAGTCAACCGACGGTAAGCTGTTCGATATGACATTGCGTTGGCTAGCGATAAGGTCGCGTAGTTATGGTGAGCTAAATGATTATTTTCGCAAAAAACAGATAGATGAAGACGCGGCACTTAAAATAACCGAGCAACTAGAAAGTTTTGGCTATCTGGATGATCAAGCCTTTGCTGAAAACTGGGTACGCAATCGACGATTATTGAAGAATGTTAGCGTCAGACGTTTAAGGCAAGAACTAGCCCAAAAAAGAATCGACAGAGACATAATCGATCAAGTTTTGGAAGAAGACGAGAAAGACGATTCAGACACATTAAGAGAGCTAATCGAAAAGAAAAGCCACACAACCAAGTTCAAAGATGAGCAGAAGTTCATGGCCTATTTGTCTCGGCAAGGTTTTAGCTATTCGGACATCAAACAGGCCTTAGAGGGCTATGAAGAGACTAACCAGCTGGACTAGCAACAAAACTTGGCTTGGCGGCAGTGATCTTTTCCGTTCCGTCTTTGACGATTATTGTGTCGTCATTCATCGACACTACCTGGCTGCGATTAATGATTAATTTATTATTCATGATACCTAGCATGCTAGATTTGCCAACATGGAGTTTCTCTATTTTGAAATCATCGTCATTCACTATGAATTCTTCGACTTTACCTAAATTGTGCTTACTTTCGGTCATTACTTTCTTCCCAATTAGATGGTAATCAATCGCAATCATCTCTTGTAGCCGAATTAAATCTTCGACTGGTCTGATGTCGTCAGCATGGTCGACAATCGCTCTGTTACCTGAAGCCTCACGAATATCTTGAACCAGTAGCGCTGAACGTTCTTTATCTGATTTAGATTTGTTAGTGTTGGCCGTGTAAAATGCTTCGATTGATAGATTATGTGGATTTATAATCATTTCAGTTAGCGTAGCTATCGGGTAACCAGCGTGGAGACTAAGCACAGTCAGATTTTTGAAACTAGAACCTATTCTTAACATAACAACATTGTACAGCGGTAGACTTGCCAGCTCAAACTAGTTGTGTTTATTATATTAATGTTATGACACGCAGAGTATCGATAGTACTTATCTTTCTTGCGATGTTCCTTATACCCCAAAAAGCTTCAGCACTGACATTTAATCATATAGTTATTAGCGAATTTAGCACTGCCACGATCGATTCAGCCAGTCAGGAATTTGTTGAGTTGCATAACCCTAGCGATCAGCCGATTCGGCTAGATGGATGGGCACTTCAATACAAAGCTGCGAGTGGAGAGACTTGGAACAATAAAGCCAACTTGACTGGCAAGATAGAGCCCCGCGGCTACTATCTTATCGCAACAGGTGGCTATTTAGACGGCATAAGTTCGGCCAAAATGGGTTCAGGTCTTGCTGCTGCCGGTGGACATATCCGTATAGCAAGCCCAGGAGTAGGTACGGAAGCCTGGATACAAAATGATCTTGTTGGCTGGGGCAGTGCTCTTCAGTCGGAAGGGGGTTCCGCTTTAGCTCCATCCAGTAATCAAAGTTCAAAAAGACACGTCGACGAGGACGCAAAGTTGGTTGACAGCGACAATAATGCTACAGATTTCTTCCTAAGCGATATCCCGTCACCGAACGCAAGCGATCCAATTGATGAGTCAGATGATTCAGAAGTACCAGTAGATCCTGTTAAAACTTATCTTCCAATTGATATAACGGAAATTTTCGCCGACCCAGTTAGCCCACAGTCAGATGCTAGCGATGAGTTCGTGGAACTGTATAATCCGAATCTTGAGCCGGTTAATTTGGGAGGATATGTTCTCCAGACTGGCAGTAGTTTTAACTATAACTTCACTTTGCCTGATATTGAGTTGGCCGTAGGCCAGTATTTGGCGATAGCTAGTAGCGATAGTCATTTGACGCTATCTAACAGTGGCGGCAACGCTCGGATACTTGATCCTGACGGCAAGCAAAAAGGTATTGCAGAAGAATATTCAAACGCTAAACCTGCAGAAGCCTGGGCGAAATTTAATGAAGGTTGGGCCTGGACTGAAAAGAGCACTCCAGGTGCGACAAATGAACTAGTTGTTAGTATTGATGAAGCCAGCCTGCCAAGTGGTGACTCAAAGTCGATTACGGCTTGTAGATCAGATCAATTTAGAAATCCTGAAACCAACAGATGTAAGTTAAAATCGTCTAGCACGGGCAGCTTGACGCCTTGTAAACCGGGTCAGGTCAGGAGTGTTGAAACAAATCGCTGTAGAGCAAGCACTAGCTCTGGCAGTTCTGCAAAGCCATGTGCGGCTGATCAGTTCCGTAATCCAGAAACTAATCGCTGTAAGAAATTAAGCTCAGCATCATCTAGCCTAAAAGCCTGCGATGAGGGCCAAGAAAGAAGCAGGGACACAAATAGGTGCCGAAAGGTTAGTGCAGGTGCTGCTGATATGACTGATGCGGCTGCTGTTTTGTCGACCGATAAGGTCAAACAAAACCTACCACTGATTGCAGTAATTGGGGGTGGTAGCGTAATCTATGCACTATATGAGTTCCGTTACGACATTAGAAATAACTTCAAAAAGGCCCGAGGATACATCGGCTCTAGGACAACGTCTGGCAGAGATCCTTAAAACCAGTGATGTTAGATTTATCGAATTGATCGGCGATCTAGGCACTGGTAAGACTCAGCTGGTACGAGGTTTGGCTCGCGGTATCAATTCGCAGGATGTTGTGCAAAGCCCAAGTTTTACTATTTCTCGCCAATATAATGGCAATGATATAACAATCCATCATTACGACTTGTATCGGTTAGGTGATGAACCAGGGATAATTCAATCAGAGCTTCAGGAATCAATCGATGATCCTAAGGTTATAACAGTTATTGAATGGGCAGATTCAGTTATTGGCTTTCTGCCTAAAAATAGAATAAAAATAATTATCAGCCACCATAAAGATGAGCAAAGTAGGAATATAAAAATCCGAGCAGACGCTCATTTAGTGGAGATGATTAGGTGATACTAACAATTAAAACCGACCAACCAGATGCCGAACTAGCGATTTACGACAAGTCTGGCAAAATGCTAGCTAGTAAAAGCTGGCTAGCCCACAGAGAGCTAGAAATAACTATCCTTTCAGAGATAGAAAATCTATTAGCACGTCTAGATGCTAGTTATCGATCGCTATCTGGCTTAGTAATTTTTGCCGGCCCTGGTAGCTTTACAGGGCTTCGAATCGGCTTTGCTGTCGCTAATACTTTATCGGCTAGCCTAAATATCCCTAACACGAAAGCAGGTGGCGATGCGTGGGTTACCGATGGTATCGATCAATTGAAGGACCTAGAAAATCCACAAATCTTATTGCCAGACTACGGCGGCGAGGCCAATATAACCGAGCCAAAGAAATAACCTTCAGCCTGTCTTAACTTTAAAGCTAGAATTACATGCTTATTCGGCGTATAATTCCAAGTGAACGATTTTTGTCGTTATATGAAATTTATTTAATGAAACTGATGTAAACCAAGTCGCCTTCGATCATCCGCTTATAGTCTGACAAACTATCAGCGAACAGACCAAAATAGACTTCATACAGGTGAGCATCAATAAAAGGAGAAAAACAATGGAACTATTTGCCATTGTAGCTGCTATTGTTGGCCTAGGGGCCGGCTATGGAGCTGCGACAACAGTTAATAAAAAGAAGCATGGTGATATTGATGCCAAAACTGAGGAAAAACTCAGTAAAGCAAAAAAAGAGGCAGAAGAGCTAGTCAGCAAGGCTAGGGCAGATGCCGACAGGTTGGCTGACGAGGCTCGTAACGAAGAAAAGAATTTGCGTAGAGAAATAAACGATACCGAAAAGCGACTTATCAAACGAGAAGAAAATCTAGACTCAAAGCTCGAAGATATAGATAGACGTAAAACTCATCTAGAGAAATCAGAAAAAGATATTGAAGATTTAAAAACCCAGATCCACGAGATCAAAGATAAGCAAATGGCAAATCTTGAAAAGATTGGAAAGCTTAAAAAAGATGAAGCCAAAGAAAAGATCATGCAAATGACCGAACGTGATATTAAAAATGACCTGACCGGCCTAGTAGCTAAGCTTCAGGAAGAAGCCAAAGAAAATGCCGAGGAAACTGCCAAGCTAATTATCGTTGAATCGATGGAAAGACTTGCCAGTGATGTTACGACTGAGCGAACCGTGACTGCCGTGCCAATGCCAGAGGATATGAAGGGTAGAATTATCGGTAAAGAGGGTAGGAATATTCAGGCGATACAGCGTTTGACTGGCGTTGACGTAATGGTTGATGAGACTCCAGGCATGGCCATATTAAGCTGTTTCGATCCAATCCGTCGTCAGCAAGCTCGGATTGTCATGGAAACGCTAATCAAGGATGGACGCGTCCACCCAGGTCGTATCGAAGAAGTTGTTGAGAAAGCTGAGAAACAGCTAGATAAAGAAATCGATAAAGCCGCTGAAGAAGCTATGCGTGAGGTCGGCGTACCGTCACTTCCGAAGGAAATGAAGCGACTACTTGGTGAGCTAAAATTCCGAACTAGCTATGGTCAGAATGTGCTCAAGCACTCAACAGAAATGGCTCATCTTGCTGGAATGCTAGCAAGCGAGATCGGTGCCGATGTTCAGATAACTAAAACCGCAGCATTGCTCCATGATATTGGCAAGGCTGTCACCCATAAAATCGAAGGCAAACATCACCACATCGGCGCAGAGCTAGCCCAAAAGGCCGGGATGCGTGAAGAGGTTGTGCACGCAATTAACGCTCATCATGACGACGTTGAGGCAACAACGCCCGAAGCTATGCTTATACGTGTGGTTGATGCCATTAGTGCTGCAAGGCCTGGTGCAAGAAGCGTTAGTGCCGAAGACTTCGTCAAGCGCATGAAGGATCTGGAGAATGTCGCCAATACCTTCCCAGGTATCGAGAAGAGCTTTGCTATCAGTGCTGGTCGTGAGATTCGAGTCTTCGTCCGTCCAGAAAGCATCGATGATCTTGCTGCGATCAAACTAGCCCGTGATGTTGCTAATAAGATCGAGGCCACGTTGAGCTTCCCTGGCACGATCAAGGTCAATGTGATTCGTGAAACTCGAGCCATTGAATACGCCAAGTAGTTCAGCCTTGTGAGTAACGTGATTAAGATTCCAACCAAGAAGCTTGCCTCTGGTTTTGAAATGCCAGTCTATGGTTTAGGTACATGGAAGATGGGTGGCACAAAACAGCGCAGCGGTGAGAGAGACGCTCAAGATACGGCGGGTATCGAAGCAGCTATCGAGAAGGGTGTTACCCATATTGATACAGCAGAAGTCTATGGAGAAGGCCATTCCGAGGAACTGATCGGTCGTGTTGTTTCTAAGCACAGCCGATCAAAATTATTCTTGACCTCTAAAGCATCATTTGACTTTAGCTATGACGGAATTTTGCGAGCTGCCGAAAACTCACTTAAACGCCTGCAGACAGATTATTTGGATCTGTATTTAATCCATTTCATGAAGCCAGAATACCCATTACAAGCTTCTATGAAGGCTATGGGTCGACTAGTTGACGAAGGTATTGTCAGGAATATTGGTCTGAGTGATTTTAGCTGGCAGGCATTTGCAAAAGCCCAGGACTTAGCTGGTCATAAGCTGGTCTGCAATCAGGTTCACTACAGCATAAAGGTCCGAGAGATAGAACAAAAAGGTGTGCTCGATTATGCCCAGAAGAACGATATTTTACTGACAGCGTGGCGTCCGCTCCACTATGGCGAATTAGCAAATAACCCACCAGATATAATTAAAAAGATGATGACTAAATATAATAAGTCAGCCGTTCAAATCGCTCTGAATTGGCTAGTTTCTCAGGATAAGGTTATTACCCTGGCTAAAACCTCGACTCCAGAGCATATAGACGAGAACCTCGGTGCTCTTGATTTTATAATGGATGATTCTGATATTGAGGAAGTTAGAGCAGATTATCCAGATCAGCTTGAGGAGTCTGGCTCAGTACCGCTAAACTTAACGGCCTTTTCATAAAATGAAACATGTAATAATCCATGGCTCGTTCGGAGCTCCTACGGATAATTGGTTTCCCTGGTTGAAAACCAATCTTGAGGTGCGTGGTCATAAGGTGATTGTGCCGAGTTTTCCAGTCGATAACTACGATATATTCACAAAAGCCGGTCAGGAATACAGCGTGCAAAAACAGAATTTGGACAGCTGGCGAATGATATTTAGACAGCAAATCGTTCCGTTTGTTAATGATGAGCCAGTAAACTATATAGCTCATTCACTTGGTCCAATATTTCTGGTCCGTATGTTGATTGAGTTTAACCTTGAAGCCAAGAAATCGATATTAGTCGCACCATTTTATCAACACTTAAATGATGTCTGGCAGTTCAAAAAAGCCAATCAGAGCTTTTGTGATGACAGCTTTGATTTTAAAGATTCATCTGTTCGATTAGGTGATTCACACGTCTTTATGTCTGATAACGATCCATATGTTCCATTAGACTACTCGATGAGCTTCGCAGATAAGACAGACTCGAAAATATATATAATCGAAAATGCTGGTCATTTTAATACTGCATCAGGTTACACTGAATTTAATCAGTTGACCCAACTCTTTTAGGAGCTATTAGTTCTTAGATCGTAAAGCCGAACTACGAAGTTCAAGTTTAGATTTTATAAAGTATTTTGCAGTGAATCCAATGGCAACGATGGCTACGACAGCTATCAATGTTTCTTTAGGTCCTGTTGTAGGTATCGAGCCATTCTGGGTATCAGGTGCGGGTGTATTAGGCACTGCCTCGGTGGTTTCTTCTGTGGTTACATCTTCTACGACTGGCTGCTCCTCCGGCTGTACTGGTGCTGGGGCGGGAGTTTCTTCTTCTGGTTTTTCCTCAGCTGGCTTTTCGGTTTCAGTAGTTGTGCTACCGGTTTGGATACCTTTAATTATTTCGACGGTTTGATTAGTGACCGGGTTAGATGATCCTTCATCTTCGGAAACGGCTTTAACCACTAACTGCGAGCCTGCAAATACCAGGGCAGCAACCAGCACGATTGCAGTAAGCTTGATTTTGGCTAATGGGATTCGGATGTCTTTTAAATATTCGTACATTCTATTTCCTAATTTTCATAATTAATACTATAACATAAATTAATAAAAGTCAAGCTTAAGTTTATAATTGAATTTACTTACGTTGTTAAGGTGCGCTATAATCTGTTATTGTAGTTAAACCTATCGGGGACTGGCGCAGTTGGCTAGCGCGCGCGGTTTGGGACCGTGAGGTCGCCGGTTCGAGTCCGGCGTCCCCGACCATATAAAAACGAATCACCTTGTGTGGTTCTTTTTTATATGGCCACGAGATATCGTGGTTCGAACTGGAGGTTCAGAATTTCGTCAAATCTCTGATTTTACGAAATATAGTAGATGATGGAATAGCGAAGCTAGTCTGTCATCGTGCGTTCGTCCGGCGTCCCCGACCAAGTAAAAAGAACTTTCCGAAAGAGAGTTCTTTTTACTTGGTCCGCAAGTCGAGGCTTAGACGGAATACCTATAATTGATCAGCTAATTAGTGGATGGCGGCATTCCACTCACAAGGTCAGCAGTAAAAATTCTATCACCTTCGGGTTTGTCGGGTGTTCTGTCTGTTAAGTGAGCGTCGGGACAGGCAAAGGCGAAATCGCTTGGTACGACACCCCCATTATTTACGAAGCTGTGTACTTGGCCCTCTCCAACTATAATAGTATCACCCGGACCAACTTCCACTGGTGGCTTCCATTCGACACGATCTTCGCTAATGGCGCCTAAGTTCATCTTACCTCCACCTGATAGAAAGTGATACGGCTCATCGCCAATGCTATGAACATGCGGATTTACGAGCTTACCTGGCATAACTCGGGCGAGATAAAAGCGGTATCGCTGTCCTTGATAATCAACTGGTTCGACATCACCTAGTGGCAGAATATATATACCTGCAGCAGAATCGACGTCTCCGCTAGCGGCATGTGCATCAAGCATTTGACTAGCAGCTTCAGGATCTATAGAGCTTAGGCGGTTTTTTATAGCGCTTCGTCCATCATCCAAAGCTTCTGGCGTAGTTAGACTCATATCATCTCCTTCTTGTTAGCTATCCAAAGGATATTGTTTACGTCTTCATGTCGGACGCTTTAATAATAACATTTGATTATTTACTCATATTTAACAGAATTAGGTATGCAAGCTGCAACAGACTGAAGTAAGCGTGCAATCCAAGACTGAATAATATGTTTAGTTGAGTTTGACTGCTTTAAGCCTTAAATAGGTTTGAATATAATAACGATATAAATACAAAGGTTCATTCTAGTATATAATCATGCCCTTGCCTTCGCACGTTAGTAGGTTTATAAATAGGGCATAAATAATGTGGGAGGTATTATGGTTAAAAAAAGCAAAAGTAGTGATGGTCTATGGTATAGTCTGGCACTTGCTAGGATCGGACTAGGATTTATGTTGCTTTGGGCATTTGTAGATAAGCTATTTGGTCTAGGCTTTGCGACATGTCGTGACCCTCGAACTAACCAAGTAGCCAAAGCCTGCAGCGACGCTTGGGTAAACGGCGGTTCGCCAACTGATGGTTTTCTTAAATTTGCCGCCAAAGGTCCGATGCAAGATATTTACAATGGTATGGTGGGTAATCAGTTCGTATCTATTTTGTTTATGGTGGGACTGCTGCTTATCGGTATGGCATTGATATTAGGAATAGGAGTGAAGATTGCTGTTGCCAGTGGAACAATATTGTTCTTGATGATGTGGAGTTCCGTCTTGCCACCTGAAAATAATCCCATTCTAGACGACCATATAATCTATATCTTTACTTTGCTAGCGATTGGATTTGGAAACGACAATCAAAGACTAGGTCTAGGTGGTCGTTGGTCAAAACAGGGTCTCGTTAAGCAGTATCCGATACTTCAATAGTCTATTGCTCTGAGTCCTGACAGAATTTACATTCGATCGACTTAGTCTCAGATCGCCAAATCTTGATAGATTCACGCCAGCCCATGACATCAGCGTAGCCAATAAGATCTGCCAAGTATCGCACTAAACTAGCTATTCTGCCAGTTATTACTAGAGACCCGTATTGTAGAACTGCCCAGTCTCGTCCAACCGGAATTACGCTGGTTGGACGACTAGACTTGTAGGATTTATGCTCTTTACCTGATATCTCTCGAACTATGTTTCTAGAAACATAGTTCGCCTGATGGATGGCAGTCTGGGCAAGTCCGGAGTAGGTGGTTGCCGCGTTATCACCGATCACATAAGTGTGTTTGTCGACCTGCAACCTGTCATCAACAACAATTTTATGTCGACTATTTATATCAAACTCGCTCGAATTCATTTCATAAAATGGATTATTGACGGTTCCTGCAGTCCAGATGACTGATTTAGTTGGTATGCTTTGTTGGTCAACACGTAATGTACGTGTAGTTTCATACAGTACTTCACTATCAATTTCTATATCAACACCTAGATCGTTGAGCTTTCTGCTGACCCTCAGGGCCGCCTTCTTACTCATGCTAGGTAGTATTCTAGGTTGAGCCTCAATTAGCTTCAAATTAACTTTACGCTTACGGATTTTGTGCTGTCTGGCGAGCTTGCGCATGTAATGACCAAGGCTGGCAGCTAACTCAACTCCTGTCGGACCGCCTCCGACGATGATGTAATTTGCATCGAAAGACTGGTCTTTTATCAGATCATGATGCAGATGCCGATGGAGATCTTCTAGTTCTTCTAGGGTTTTGATCCCATACGAAAGCTCTTCTAGGCCTGGTATGCCAAAATAGCTGGTAACGACGCCAAGCGACAATATGATCGCGTCATATTTTAGCCTGGTTCCATCTTTGAGTATCAGCACTTTGTTTTTGCGGTTGATCCTTTCAGCCTCGCCTTTAACAAAATTAATTTTAGAGGGTAGGATCTCAGCAAGAGGAATTATAGCTATACGCTGTTTCTGACCGGTAGCAACCCTGTAAAGTGCTGGGCTGTACCTAAAATGATCTAGCTCACTAACCAGAGTTACATTTACCCGAGTGCTTTTAGACAACTTGCGAGCTGCAACCAAACCGCCAAAACCACCGCCAACTATAAGAATTTTTTTCATTATGCCTTACGACTTTAAAATGTTAGTGCTAAGATAATAATAAATGGAAACAAACGAAAAACAAATTAGTAATTTAATAACTGGTGAAGTCGATGACGACATGGAAAAGAGAAAGCTCTACAGTCATGACGCCAGTATGTTTGAGCTAGTTCCTGAGCTCGTAGTTTCACCGAGGTCTGTCGAAGATATTAGGGCAGTGGTTAATTTCGTGGCAAGCAACAAGCATAATGATCCTGAATTATCGATCGTAGTTCGTAGTGGTGGCACGTGCATGTCTGGCGGTGCTATTGGCCAGTCGATTGTGATTGATATTGCTAAATACTTAAACAAAATCGGCAAAATAACCAGCACAACCGGCAATGTCCAACCAGGCGTATTTTATCGTGATTTTGAGCCAGAGACTCTCAAACAAAACGTTATTATGCCCAGCTATCCCGCTAGTCGTGAACTGTGTACGGTCGGTGGTATGGTCAGCAATAATGCTGGCGGCGAGAAGTCTCTTCAGTTCGGTAAAACTGAGAAATTTGTTAATAGCCTGAAAGTAGTTTTTGCCGATGGTAACGAGTACGTAGTTAGACCACTAAATAAAAATCAGCTAGACGAAAAGATGCGACAGACGGATTTCGAAGGCGGGCTTTATAGCAAAACCTATGAACTGATCACTAAAAACTACGAAGCGATAATGGCGGCTAAGCCTCAAGTGAGTAAGGATTCGACGGGTTATCATCTCTGGAATGTTTGGGATAAAAAGACAGGTAGTTTCGACCTGACCCAGTTAATCGTTGGATCGCAAGGCACACTAGGCATTGTGACAGATATAGATTTTAGACTAGTACCCGCACCTAAGCATTCAGGTACGTTGGTTATATTCTTAAAGAGCCTTGATGATCTTGCTGAGTTAACGCAGGACGTACTAAAACATAAGCCCGCTGCTTATGAAGGCTTTGATAATTACACCCTTATGTTGAGCTTCAAGCTATTCTTTTTCTTCCATAAAAACCTTGGCTGGCTGGGTTTATTTAAGCTAGGCTTACAGTTGTTGCCCGACTTGCTATTACTAGCAAGAGGTATACCAAAAATGGTCTTGCTTGTAGAGTTTGACGGCGATGATCCTGTCGACATAGCTAGTAAGGTCCATGGACTGAGGCAAGACCTGTCAGCCTACAAACACGAGACGCTATTTGAGGAGGACGAGAACGAGGCGAAAAGTAAGAAATTCTGGATTATGAGACGCGAAAGCTTCAATTTACTTAGGCAAAAAGTCAAAGATAAGCACACGGCCCCATTCATGGATGATTTGATTGTCAAGCCAGAGTATTTGCCGGAGTTCTTGCCACAAATAAGACAGATTATTAAAAAGTATAAATTGTTGGCAACCATTGCTGGCCATATGGGAGATGGTAATTTCCACATTATTCCGCTCATGAAGATTGAAGATAAAGCCGAGAGAGCGAAATTGCAACCTGCCATGAAAGAGATCAATAAGCTAGTATTAAAATATAACGGCTCATTATCTGGCGAGCATAATGATGGCATGATCCGCGGACCTTGGTTGAGCGACATGTATGGTCAGGAAATGTTTAATTTATTTAAAAAGACAAAACATATTTTTGATCCTAAGATTATATTTAATCCTCATAAGAAGACTGATGCTGAGTGGGAGTTTAGTATGGACCACTTACGAAAAAGCTTCTGAGTTTGATGCTTAGACTTAAGAGTCGCGGTGCCGTATCCTCGAGCTTATTATAGTTTTAATTTTCTAAACTGACCTCAATTAGCTACAATAAAGCTTATGGTTGTAGACCTTTATTCTAAGTATTGTAAAAAACCCGAATTATACCTTAGCCAAAATTGGCTGGATAGTAAGTAGCCATGGCTCTTATTTATCTGCTGCAATGGTGGTACGGAGCAGGCTGGCGGCGACAGGTCGGGCTGGTTTCTGTCCGGGTCAAAAGAGTCGGCAAGGCATTCTCTGGCGGCATATTAATTAAGACCCTATTTAGTCCGTGGAAGCGTTTGGTCACAGGTACGGATAGAAATTCAACACTGGGCGACAAGCTTAGAGCGGCTCTAGATAATGTTGTTAGCCGTTTTGTTGGCTTTATGGTTCGTTCCATCACACTCTTAACAGCATCGCTGACAATAGTCATTATATTCATCGCAAATATTATTATTTTGATCTTGTGGCC
This sequence comes from Candidatus Saccharimonadota bacterium, assembly GCA_018057585.1. Taxonomy (GTDB): domain Bacteria; phylum Patescibacteriota; class Saccharimonadia; order Saccharimonadales; family JAGPDM01; genus JAGPDM01. The sequence goes on along the minus strand of JAGPDM010000003.1, from coordinate 28,355 downwards.
AGTTGTGCCATTTGCACCAATTCTCTGTCTGATTGGATGGTTATTGCTATGAAACCACAAAAGACCACGTTCAATATTCATTCAAAGAGAGCTCGTGAGGCTAGAGCTACTCATCACTTAGAGTCTAAAATTGTTATTTACGGAATAAAGTTTCTGATCGGATTTCTTTTATTCTGCGGACTGCTTCTACTGCTGACCAAGGACAAAGAGGGTCTGCTTGTGATTGCACCAGTCTTTTGGCTGATTATGATTCCTTTGTGGAGTACTAACTACTTACGAAAGTTACCGGTTGTAGCAAATTCTCAAAAACCAGAAGAGTTGTTGGAGTGGCGAGTGCTTTCCAAAATTAAAACTTCAGAAATTAACACAAAGCAATTGTGGCAGATAATACGTGACCATAACCAGGTCCAGTTTTTTGCGCTGCGTTATACGATCCCGATGCGGCTTCTAGATCAGCTCTACGAAGAGGTTGAGGTTGATATGGAGGCGGTTTGGGAAAGAGCTATGGAGTATCGGGTCCGGAGTAAAACCACTCCACTTAATGCTGGTAGTTTGTTCGTAGCATTATTTTCTAGCACGCCAGGCAGCCAGGGACTACTCGATGCATTTAAACTGAGCCTTGAAGAACTAGAGGCTGGCAATGACTGGGTTGCACATATAAAAAGAACCTTGTGGGCCTATAAAAATAGAGAGAAGGGTGGCGGTCTGGCTCGCGACTGGAGCTATGGATACACGCCAATTCTAAACAGGGTAGCAAATAACATATCGCTCGAGGTTGAATCTGTAGGGGTCCTACATCGAGACATTGATTCTCACAGGGAGCTTTTAGACAGAGTCATACAAACCCTAGCCCAGTCCGGTAAGGCAAACGTAGCCCTGGTTGGCGAGTCTGGTGTTGGTAAGACGACAGCTGTTTATGCTGTCGCAAATCGCTTAATCCAAGGCGACGAGCCTAAGCTTCGTTATAATCAGATTTTTGAACTAAATGCAGCAACCTTACTGGCTCAAGCTAGAGAGAAAGGTCAGCTTGAAGATCTGATACTTAGGGTTGTTGGCGAGGCACACCATGCCAAGAATATAATTCTATTCCTTGACGAAGCTCAGCTATTCTTACAAGAAGGCACAGGCTCAGTTGATCTGACCAATATACTTTTGCCACTGATACAACGTTCCAATGTGCGTTTTATCATGGCACTTAATCCTAAGCATTGGCAACGATTGACACTCGAGAATCCTGCACTTGTAGGGCTGCTGAATTATCAGGTAGTTAAGCCGACAGACGAAATTGATACTTTTAAAGTCATGGAGGATCAGACGTTAGTGATCGAAAATCAGCACAAGGTTCTACTGACTTATCAAGCACTTCGAGAAGCCTATCATTTAGCCGATCACTACATTTCCGAGGAAGCATTTCCTGGTAAAGCTTTGAAGGTGCTTGAGGATGCGGCCGTAGCAGCCGGAGCTAATAATATCGTCACGCCGCAGATCGTCCAGAAGACGATGGAACAATCCAAGGGTATCAAAATTCAAACTGCTACCGTCGAAGAGGGTCAGAAGCTGCTGAATCTAGAAGATGAAATCCATGCACAGATGATCAACCAAGAACGTGCTGTAAAAGCTGTTTCCAATGCCTTGCGTCGGGCTAGAGCTGGTGTCCGCAATAAAGACCGCCCAATCGGCACATTCCTGTTCCTAGGGCCAACTGGAGTCGGTAAAACGCAGCTTGCTAAGGCATTAGCGAGCGTCTATTTTGGTGGCAAAGATCAAATGGTCAGGCTGGATATGAACGAGTATGTTCTGAGCAGTGATGTTAATAAAATGCTTGATGCTTCTGGTGTGCTGATGAGCGGCATCAGGCAGCAACCCTTCAGTGTGGTCTTGCTAGATGAGATTGAAAAGGCGCATCCAGATGTCGTCAACGCATTTTTGCAATTGTTAGATGAGGGTAGGATGTCTGACACTGAAGGGCGTGTTGTTAGCTTTCGCGATGCCATAATTATAGCTACAAGCAACGCAGGAGCTGAGAGGATCAGGCAATATGTGACAGAAGGTCAGAATGTAGCCGACTTCGAGGAAAGGTTCCTCGATGAACTAGTTGAATTGAACTTATTCCGACCGGAATTCTTGAACCGTTTTGACGAAATGGTCATCTTCCGACCACTCAACGAAAGCGAGCTTTTACAGGTAGTTAGTTTAATGATCGGGGATGTTAACAAAACCCTGGCTCAACAGAAGATTAGCGTGTCGCTTGATGAGCAGGCTCAGATTTGGCTAGTAAAGAGAGGCAATGATCCGAGGCTCGGTGCTCGTCCAATGAGGCGAATGGTTCAGCGTTACGTCGAAGATATTGTTGCTAACAAAGTTCTGAGCTCTCAGGCCAGTCCCGGTAGCGTAATACAGATAACGATCGATGATTTTGAGAAGGTGGCTTAAACGAAACGGCCTGCAAAGATGGGCAGACTCAGCGTTTCTTAATAGTCGCGTATTCAAAATGGGTTAATAAGAGCATTGATGTTCCAGCCTGATGAGTCACTATTAACGATAATTGAATCTGACAAGCCACACTTAGGCTCGCACTGTTAGCAGCATAGCTGAAGACTTCTTTGTTATTTAGTGTATCTGCCAGTTAATTGAGCCTGCGATAGTATGTGGCCAGAGATGGCTTGCTCCACCTCTGTTCTTGAGGCACCGTCTTTGAGGTCTAGATTCTTATCTAGGGCGTAGAGCTTAAAAACATAGGTATGCTCCATAGTTGGCGGGCAAGGACCACCGTATTTAGTTCGTCCAAAGCTGTTGTTGCCTAAATTTGAGCCAGACAGGGAGCTGTTCTCGGTAATCTTTGCTATGGCTGGTGAGATATTGAAAACAACCCAGTGATCAAAAGTCTGGCCGTTTCCGGAGGGTTCTTTAGCAGCGTCTGGGTCGTCCATTATAATCGCTAAACTTTTAGCATTTGAAGGTGAGTGGCTAATCGTCAGCGGTGGGCTAATGTTTTCTCCGTTACAGGTATATTTGTCAGGGATATTTGAATCGTCAGCAAAAGCGATGGAGCTCAGGCTCATCTGTTTATTTTGATTCTTGTTTTCTTCAATCTGCTTCTGGGCTTGGTCCTGATTGATAACCTTTTGATAGAGCAAGTAGCCACTTGTCATGATTGTTGATACAAAAACTACAGCTAGGACGAGTAGTAATATTCTTTTCATACTAGCATTATAGCAAACTGCGGTTTTGAAGTTGCGACTTACTCGGTTACGACTGTCAGCGTGTCTTCGATCATACTACCATCAACTGCATAGTCTTTGTGGTCGTTAGTATTAAGCGTGACGCGTATTTGATGCTCACCTTTAGGTAGCTCGCCGATATAATAATTAGGACTATAAAGTCTGCTTATCTTTTTACCATCAATATAGACATGGGCGTGACCTGTGCCGTTGACATGATCTGAGCTGGCATTTTCAGGTGTGAACTTAAAGTTCTTGATCTTTAACGCTAAATTGTATCCAGCTTCTTTATCTTCTGTGACTTGGATTGATACTTCTGGTGCATTTTGAGCATCAGCATCTTTTGTTTCGTGCATCTCGTGGCCGTCACTGTGACCGTGATTTTCGGCCATTTCGCTGGTGACTCCATTGTTATTTTCGTATTTGTGTCCATAGCTGTCGTGCATTATGGTGGCAGCTAAGAATCCAACAGAGAAAGATATAAAAACTGCTATTAATACTTTTTTGTTCATTTTTGTCTCCATAGTTATTTGTATTAACATAGAATATATCAATTTGTTGAGCATACGTGCTAGTTAGTTTCTTTGCTGCGATAGATATAATTTAGATTTTTGATAGGCAAATCGACAATTTAATAGCTAGACTCGCTGATTTGTTAAATAGTGCATATTGGGAGGCATGACGCAGCGGAGCTACGAGTCCTATGATCAGGCTCGACGAGTCTCGCTCCTTGTGCTAACCCTAGGGTTAAGCATGCTGCGCGAGCTACCAATTAAATAAGGCCAACCTAAAGACTGACCGTATTTAATTGGTACCCCGGGAGGGATTCGAACCCCCGGCCTGTGGGATAGAAACCCATTGCTCTAATCCACTGAGCTACCGGGGCATACCATGTTTAGTTTTGCAGGGAATGTCGCTAATGCGACCTCCGCTTCGTAATAATTATATTTAAATCTGTTTATAGATTTAAATATAATTGGTGCGGGTGGAGGGAATCGAACCCTCATCACCTGCTTGGAAGGCAGGTATACTAGCCTTTATACGACACCCGCATGAGTGCTCAGATATTATAGCAAAACTTGCGACAGATTGTTCTATAGTCTGACTGATGTTATAATTCTTACGTTAAATCCACTAAAAAAACAAAATGAAAAAACTATTAATACTCGCTACGATTCTGCCGATTGCTATGTTTGTTTTTGGTTTGCAACTTGTTTCTGAGCAACCAGTTAATGGGCCTGTCGTTGCCGAAAAATCAAATAAAGATAATTGGCTAAAAACCATATTCAAATCAGATAGTTCTAATAGCCAACCCAATAAACCAGATAGTAAGTCGCCCGATGGAAAGACCGCAAAGACTCAAGTCAAAAAGCTAGCTAGCTCGAATAAGCCAACACCAAAAGACCTAAAGATTGATGAGTTTGTAACAATAGACGGCAAGCGCTACCCCCAGAGAGTGTATAGGACGATGTCGATACCTAATGATCCGCAAGCAGATCAGTGGTGGGTGCGAAATATTGATTTAGATGATGCTTGGGATACTCCAGAAGGCAACCACCAAACCACGCTTGCCGTAATTGATACTGGTTTTGCCTTGCAGCACGAAGAGCTCTCCGGACGCTTCGCAGTCAACGGTGGTGAATCTGGTGCCACTGCTAATGAAAACCCTAGTGATTTAAACTGTACAGATCAGGCCGTCCCACTCAACCAGTCATGCAATAATATTGATGATAACGCTGATGGTGTGAGCGATAACGAACAAGGACCGACAACAGAAGAGCATATATCGACCCTAAATTGTACCGACCAAGCCGTCCCGTTGGATAAAAGTTGTAATATGGTCGATGATGATAATAACGGCTTTGTTGATGATTATCGGGGCTGGGATTTTGTAAATGGCGATCGTAGCCCACAAGCAGGTGAGGTTGATCCTGACGGTGAGGGCACCCATCATGCTAGTTATGTTACTGGTGTGGCGGCAGCTAATCGGGGCAATGGTAAAGGTATTGCTGGCGTTAGTAGTAGTAGCAAAATTCTACCAATCCAGGGTTTGAGCGATCAGGGTTACGGCTATACGACTAGTGTTGGTATGGCCGTAAGATACGCTGCTAATAGAGGTGCTGATGTTATAAGCATGAGTCTCGGTAGCGATCAGTCAGATGATTATCTGCAAGACTCAATTTTGTATGCAATCAAAAAGGGCAGTATAATTGTCGCTGCCTCGGGCAATGATGGCTGTGACTGCATCAGCTATCCAGCGAATTATGAAGAGGTAGTTGCCGTTGGCGCTAGTGATAGTAATAATAACCGATATTCGTTTAGTAACTATGGTGCCAACTTGGATGTGATGGCACCTGGAGCTGGCTTCTATACTGCCACCTGGTCGCCAGGTGATGGCGTTAGTGCCTATGCTAGTAATATAGCGGGTACTTCACTAGCCACACCAGTAGTTAGCGGGCAGCTAGCAGTTCTTAAGACGCACATGCCAACGGCCTCGCCGACAGAGCTAGTTGCAGCTTTAACCGAAAATACCAACCGCACCGGTATAGGCAGTGCACAGCCACGCTCGAATACTAATGGTTTTGGCAGGGTTCAGGTGAGTCGATCAATAAATCGGCTGTTGAACGCCTACACACCACCATTAACTTACGAGTTCGCACCTGTTAGCTATGGTAACACTTTGGATATTGAAACAACTTCAGACAATCACGCGGTTCGAGTCTATGATTGCAATGTCTACGGTGAATACGGAACGACGCCACTGTATAAAATCAGTCCAAGTGGTGGGGACAACAGCTACTACACTAGCAGCTTCGCTGAGCGTGCTAAGGCAATCCAGCTCGGTGCAAGATCAAAATTCTTAGCACATACTTGTGTTTTATTTCCGCACGACACACCAAGCACTGTTAGGATGTTGGATCCGAACCGAGAGTTCTAGATCTCGTGATCTGTGGCAATGTGCCAAAGTGAACACTGCCTGCAACGGTAAACTTTGAGATTCTTGCTTCCATGTTGGAAGTTGGCAGTTGTAACTGCAGACTTAGCCAGTCTTTCATTATCGAAGCTGAGTTTTTGATCGTGCTCGATGCTCATTAAATAATAGTACAGCAAAAGCTCAATCTGAGAAGATTGCTAGATTGCAGTTGCGTTTAAAATCAACTTGTAAATCATGCTAGAATAGCTAATTAGGTAGTTATTAACAGGACATCATGTCGTCATCTTATATAATCAAAAATAATCAAACGATAAACGACTTCACTAATAAACGAAAGCTGGAGCATGGGCAAAAACTGCGATCGGCCAATAGGCACGGTGGGCTCAATCGGGCCGAATTAAGACGCAAATCTAATCATACCGATCTTAAGCAAATTGCTGAAAGCCAAAAGAAAAGCACAACAAGGCCGGTCGTAATATCAGATCTAAAACGCAGGCCTGAATCGGCTATCTCTGTCGCTACTAGCAGACATAACTTCAATAGGGCGGTATCTTCTGCTTTTAATAAAGCGTCGGTACCGATCAGCTTCGTAGGTGTCCAGACTGTAAAAAAGGCACCCAAGCAGAACCTGGAAAGCTCAGAAGGGTTTAGTAAGGCTAAACAGGCGACTATAGCCAAACGAGATCTTGAGGCAGAGATTGATGAACTAACCGCAGGCGTAGAGATCTCAGATGATAATAAAGTTAAAATAAGCAAGATCGTATTAATTCTGACCGCAGCAATCACAGCTTGCTGCCTGCTGGCATTGGCAACCTCTGTGTCAGTAAACAAAATGGATAATGTTCAAAACAATAATGGTTTAATTAGATATTAAATATTAAATAACTTAGTTTATATTAAGCTATTATTCTAAACGAAATACTTATTATTCCACTCCAACCTCAAACCAGGGCTTGTTAAATATGACCAATACTTGTATATATTTAAGTATATTAAGCGGAGGGTGAGACTGTGAAGATAGCAAATATTAAAGTTAATAAGCTCGTGGCAGAGCTCATTGGAACGTTTGTTTTGAGTTTTGTTGTGCTAGCCAGCACGGGTGGTGTTTTTGGAGATTTTATCTCAACTCCAGCTCTAGCAGGTGGAGTTTTAGTCTTGCTAGTTATGAGCATCGGTGCGGTATCGGGAACGCATATTAACCCAGCAGTCACAGCAGGACTACTGTCTGTTAAAAAGATAGAGTTAAATGAGGCAATTGGCTATGTCATAGTTCAAATGATTGGAGCTGCAGCAGCAATCTTTGTTCTTAACGGCTTTGTTGATGGCAATGTAACAAGAGTCGGTACAGAGATTTCTAGTAGCTTGGATGTGAGGATTATGTTGGCCGAGCTATTCGGAACAGCCTTCTTTTTGTTCGGAATTGCAGCTGCAATACACAACAAATTGGAAGATTTTACAGCGGCAGCTTTGATCGGCGGCTCTTTGTTCCTGGGGATCATCATGGCGGCAGCCGGTGGAAGCCTTGGTATTCTAAATCCAGCAATAGCTTTAACTCTAAATGCTTTTAACTGGACATACGTAATCGGTCCAATCCTCGGCGCTATACTAGGTGCGAATTTTTATACTATGTTACTAACCGAAAAAGGTAAGCTCTAAGTCTTTCTGAGTCCGTTCCAGACTGTAAAAAAGGACAATCCAAAGCCAATTATAATCGCTAGAGTTGCATAGTGCGGTAGCTTTTCAAAAGTTAAGATAGCACTAACTAGTAAAACAAGTTCTAACGCCACAACAGTGGCGGAGGTAGATTTCTTGCTTAAAAAATAAACGGCTATAACTAGAATCAAGGAAATATTTAAGACGACTAAAAGCAAAACATACCATTGGCTAGTTAAGCTGTGCCAGATTCCTTCGGTAGCGACCTCGTGATCTTCGCCGGCATGAGCAAGTATTATCCAGAAGTTATTCATAATATAAGTATACATAAACAAGTAAGCTATCAGCTATAATTTGGAATTGATTTTGCTAAAATAAAATATCAACCAAAGGCTTGAGATTACAGTCTCGGCAATTTGTGAGTAGAGAGACCAGCTACTCTTCAGCATCACAGAAGAGACGACTGAGCTAATTACAAGTGCTGAGAATAGTATTTTTTGTAACTTAGGTTCTGGATCTGATTTTACAAAGATAAATGCTGATACCAAAAGTGCGACTAGGCCAATCGAACTAAAAATAAAATGCACTAATTGGAGGGCAAGACCAATTAGCCCCTCGTGATTATCTGGAAACATAGCAGCCATTGCTATGGAAAGACCAAACAGAGCCATGAATCTTAAGTTAAGTTTTAGCACTCTAGAATTTTGAGCAGTAATACTGATTAACTTAATAGATAGTCCAATGAGTAGAATACCGGCCAAGATATCAAAACTATTAAATAAGGGTGCGAAAGGTCTGCCCGAGCCACCCAATTGACTGAGTAGCTCAACTTTGGATAGGTCCACGCCGACTAATGGGGCTACGATAAAACCTGAATATAAAAGTGCTGCTAAGATCGCAAAAGGCATAATATTAAGCCTGGCCGAGTTTGTTTTAAATTCAGTTGCCTTATTTAAACCTCTCGAGATATTTATCAGTGCTTGAATACTAGGTTTTTGGTAGTAAATATATCTTGGCTGCCAATCTGGCTTAAATTTATTTTTGAACTGCTCCAAGCCACCAAATGAGTAGACTCTACGACCGTATTTTTTGACTACTTTTAGCAAGTTATCCAAGGACTGTGGATTCTTTGTGTTTTCAACACCAGACAACGGCACCAGGCCAAGGTTGAAGTACCTTTTGCCTAGAAGCTCAGCATTGAGCAGTGTCTTCATTAGCAGGAAGTGCATACCGACTTGGTTTAGGTCTGGAATAAAGCGCATTTGATCTATAGATGAACCGTCCTTAACAAAACTAGGAACTGTATTCACGTAGGCAACAGGAAGTTCATTTTGGTATAGCACTGCGATCTGGCTCTTGTTTAGGTAGCTTTGATCAAAATATCCCATTACGAAAGTGTATTCTTGGCGGCCCCCATGATAGAGCCACTGTTTTGAGATATTTTCGAGTTGCTTCAACTGATCTTCGCTATGTGGTGCATCCCAAAAACTAACTGTAAGCTTTTCCTTTTTGGCTTTATTTATTACATATCTAAAGTGTTTGCTTTTAATTGTTTCTTCTTTAAATGTCTTCAATTTAACCATGGCTTCATTTCCAATAAACAACTTTGATAGGCCTAGTCGCTTAGTGTATTTTTCGATCTCATTCGAGCCGTGGATTATAGAAGTCTGCCAACCATTATTAAATGCCAGTGCCTGGAAGTCTTTGAGCATTCTGAAGAAGTACTTAGGATTACCGCTCGGCCCATCCAATATCAGTGCGGTGTTAGCATGTAGGCCATAAGCAAGAAAAGCATCGCTACTTTTATGGAAATAGTAGTGCTTGTCATTAGGCCAGAGTTTAAAATAATCCTCAACAGAAGTTGAATGTTCGGTCAGAATCTTCTCGGCAAGCTTTAGGTCGTCACCATTATCGTTGATTGCAAATCTTACAGGCTTGAATAGTGAAACGAAGATTAGTGTCATTGCAGATAGACCGGCAATATCTACTGATCGTAAGAACCATACCGCCTGTCGGTTATTTGGGCTTAGACCCGAACCGTGTGTCCTAAGTAGGATCGTAAATGTGTTTCGTGCTGATTCAATAAGATCAAAATCATTTGAAAAATCTCGCTTATCTAGAAAGAAGAATCCGACCGTGGCGTAAGCAAATATCAGTAAAAGTAAAATAGCCGAGCTGGTTAACCCTTTTCTAAAGCTGTAGAGATCAGATTTAACGTTAAAATTGGATCGATAGATTATGACTATGAAGAGAGCTAGTTGGATACCAAATACTTGCCAGGCATTCTGGAAGAACAAGAGCTCTGACGTGAGTAGTCCTAACAGTCCAAATACGCTGAGAATCCAGGCTGATCTTTTTTGGGCTAGTAACTGAAAGCTTAAGTAAACAAGCACAAATCCGAAAATAATCGATAAGCTATGGGACAATTTATCGGTCTCAACACCCAGAAACAGAGATTGTGATGCGAAAGTTAAGATTCTATTTGTTGAGGTCGACAGTATGGCCTGAAGACCAGTAAATCCTACGAGTGCACTTAGTGCTCGGACTATTATTGGTTTTTTCGTAATAACTTTCATCATTAGAAGTATAGATCAATTGTCTAGGGTTGCTTGGGGCGAATGATGGGACTTGAACCCACGGCCCTCGGTACCACAAACCGATGCTCTAACCAACTGAGCTACATTCGCCATGTAACAGAGATAATTTAACATAAATCTTACCTAATTACTACTGTGACAACCAGGTTCAGCTATATTTCTTGGCGATACGCTGAGCTTCGATATCTGATTCGCGTTTTTTAATTACTTGGCGTTTGTCTCGATGCACTTGGCTTTTGCCGATACCAATTTCTAACTTGAGGTAGCCATGCTCTATGCCCATAGCTAGAGGAATAATTTGCAGGCTATTCTGCTTGGCTGTGAACAGCTCATCTAGCTGTTTTTTAGTAAGCAACAAATTGCGTTCACGGTTTAAGTCATGCTGCTTCTGGCCGCCTTGTTTGTAGTGGGAAATGTGCGAATTAACTAATACTGCTTCATTTGGTCGAGCTTTTATATAGCTGCCCTTAAGTTGGACATGGCCGGCCTTGGCTGATTTGACTTCGGTTCCAAGCAGAACCAGGCCAGCGATTATTTTTTGTTGGATGTCATAGTCAAAAGTAGCTCGACGGTTTTTACTAACAATCTTCATTTTAATATTATAACTTTATTTACTAGGGAAGCGTAATCTCATAAAATACTAATCTATGTCATTGTTCATGATCCAGTTATTTATACTAGTAGCACTTGTGCCAGTCTGGTTCATGTTGCGAAGAGGCAGAGCAGATAGAGAGTCAAAATCTGGCTTAGGTCTAATGGTCGCGTTTGGCGTCTTAGCGGTCTATTTAACTTTTATTATTAGCACGCCATTTGAGATAATCCTTCCAGAAACTGGCAATTTATTAGATAGCGAATCAGTCAGTATCACTAAGCCTGACAATCTGCTACTGGGAGTAGTAGTGTTCGCAGCCATTGAAGAGCTAGCTAAGTTTGTTCCAGCGGCTATGTTTCTCTACTCTAAGAAATATTTTAATCATCGCAGCGACGGTGTCCTGTATCTTGCAATTGTCGGTCTGAGCTTTGGAGTGATAGAAAACTTACTTTATCTATCGAGTGATGGAGCTGGTAATGCACTAGTTCGGATAATGTTCGGCTGGTTCTTCCACGGAGCGTTGACTAGCATCGCAGGCTACTCGCTAGCGATCAAGAAGACTAATAGGCAGTCCTGGCTGGTCGTCGCTTTGGGCCTTGTCATCGCTACTGGACTGCACTCGGCTTATAATTATGGTTTATTCGCTAGTGATTGGAACGCCCTATGGATCTATCTGGCGGTCCTAGTTAGCTTCTGTGCGAATGCCGGTCTGTTTGTATTATTTTTTATTGCGAGCAGGCAAGATTCAAAAGTCTTAGCTGTCGATCACAGTGATTTCAGCACCGATTTCTAGTAGGCGTCCAGGTAGGTCTTCGTAGCCACGATTGATTGAGTAGACGTTTCTTAAGGTGCTTGTGCCTGGTGCTGCAAGCATAGCAATCAGGATAATTACAGCAGGACGTAAGGCTGGCGGTGAGACGATCTCGCCGGCTACAAATTTGGTCGGCCCGGTAATGAAGACTCTATGTACGTCAGCTAGATCAATCTGAGCTCCAAGCTTGTTAAGTTCCGTGTAATAGATGGCTCGATTCTCGTAAACCCAATCATGGATTAGGGTTCGACCACGAGCGACGGCTGCGATCGGCACAAAGAATGGCAGGTTGTCGATATTAAGACCTGGGTAGGGCCGTGGTGCTATCTTTTCTTCTGGCGCATGTAGCTTAGAGGTCGGGATAGTCGTTATATCAACTAGATTAGTACGGCCATTCTTAGCTTTATAGACTTTGCTCCGTTTGTGTTCGAAGCCCATTTTTTCTAGTTTCAGCAGCTCAATTTCTAGGAAATCGATCGGACTTCTTTTGATGACTAATTCGGATTTAGTGACTGCGGCTAGGCTGATAAAGAACATGGCTTCAATTGGGTCTTCGCTGATTTGATAGCTGACGTCTTTATTGATTTCTTTAATACCGTGGACGGTCATCGTTGTCGTGCCTATGCCTTCAATTTCCACGCCAAACTTCTCAAGCATGAAGCATAAATCTTGGACCATGTAGTTGGCGCTGGCAAATTTTATAATAGTTTTGCCAGGGGTTAGTGCTGCAGCCATAAGAACATTCTCTGTGACCGTGTCACCAGCCTCATACAACACGATTTCGTTTGCGGAACGCTTCTTTACTGTGACTTCGTATCGTTTATTACGGCTAGCGACGTGAACACCGAAACTTTCTAAGCCATATAGGTGTGGCTCAACTGTCCGAGCACCTAATTTACAGCCGCCAGCGTGAGGGATGATGAAGTCCTTCTTGCTATGCATCAAGACGCCCATCAACATTATTACACTACGTGTTCTTCTTGCTGCCTTAGCGTCCATGTCATCAAGTTTCAGTCTCTTGGGCGGTGTGATGACTACGTCATGATCTTGCCACTCGACCTTGACACCGATAGAGCGTAAGACCTCGATTATGCGATAGACTTCTTCGATCATTGGCACGTGTTGTAGGGTCGTAACGCCTTTATTGAGTAAGCTGGCCAGCAATAGACAGACAGCGGCGTTCTTAGAAGTGTTAACCTCGACATTGCCTGAGAGTGGCTTGCCACCATTAATCTTCAAGGTCATTCCCGTGCTACTTGCAGGGGTGATTATCTCTTGTCCGAAGACCTCACTGAGGCGATTTAGCATGTCGAGGCTAAAGTTTTGTTGACCTGCTTCCATACGGGTAACCGCGCTTTGACTGGTGCCGAGGCTTGTCGCCAGATCAGCCTGAGTCCAACCTCGCCGTTTTCTTAAGGTTACGATATATTTAGCGATTGATTTTTGATTAACTGCCATGTAAGTCATGAATATTATATCACTGAATGGATAAAGTCAAACAAAAGTCTATATATTATATGAATGTAACAAATCGTTAAATAAACTAAGAAAATAAAAACAAACACGAGAAGAAAACAGGGACAAAAAAAGTGGCCGAAGAAAACGGAGGCAAAAAAAGAGGTAGGTATGTCGAAGCGACCGAGGCAAGAGAGAAAAAGACGGAGTGTGCAATCAAGCTACCGGTCTGTCTTAGCGCCCTCGAGCCCTCGGTTTTGCTTTCGGTTCCAGTTGTCGATGCCGAATGTTCTGAGAAGACCTCAGCTCAGTCGGTGCATGTACAATTAGGACAGTTGTGCTTTCTCGCAGCAGGAAGCGTTTGTGGCTTTGCGCTGGCGTAATAGGTACCAGTGGGGTCATACACAATGGTGAAGGTCGGCCTACCAGATGTCTTGATTGCGTCGAGTGCTGTCAGTTGACCGGAATTAGAGTCAAACCTCCAAGCATACTCTTCGCTCCAGGGCACATCCCTAGGCGTCTTAACTCGCCTGAATCTTCCACTGTGACCAGCAAACTGGTGTGGATAATCTGGCATGATAGATTTCTCAATTCCCTCGCAACATCGACTAATCTTCTCTGTCGAAGGCGTGTGTCTCACGCAAAACGAGACTTCAATTTAAATTAAACATTATTTAACCCAAAGTCTCGCCTTGAATTAAAACTTCTCGTGTTTGTCAAAAAACCATCTTTCACCAATGCGAAAAGCTAATATATATATAGGAAGGATTTGTCAATACACAACAGATATAAATATGGCTTATGACCTAATCTCACGACAATTTTAATTCCAAATCCTACCAGAGGGGATTTATTATCTTCCTTCAGTCTGGGCATAAGGAGGAGCTTCCTGATATGTGAGTGTTATCTCTACAGCTCAAGGGCTAGGCTTGTTTGAACTTAGCTTTAGCTAAGTGAGTAGTCTAGACCGTTGTAGTGCATAACAACGAACATCTCAGGAGCGACGATAGTCCAGGAGCTTGCGACACTTGTCGGCGCAATTGTCATTAGTTTGTTTCTTTTCAAAAGAAAGGATTCGGCAGGTTTGTAAAAACCACATTATGCTCTAATAGCAACAACATAAAATTCACGGTATAATGAAGTAGACTTTATTCTTATTATAAATAAAAGGGGAGACTTGAATGGCTGATTTGAAGACCAGTGATCCAACATTATTTGGTTACTTAGAAGGGGAGTGCAGGCGTCAGCGCGAAGGCCTAGAGCTGATCCCGAGCGAAAACTACGTATCTCGCCCTGTGCTTGAGGCCCTCGGCAGCGAGTTTACTAACAAGTACTCTGAAGGCTATCCAGGGCGTCGGTACTACGGCGGCCAAGAGTTTACTGACAAGGTAGAGACTGAAACTATCGAACGTGCCAAAGCGATCTTCGGTGCTGATCATGCTAACGTTCAAGTATCCAGCGGTGCTGCAGCTAATGTTGCCACCTTTTTTGCGTGGCTCGAGCCCGGAGACACAGTACTTGGAATGGATCTAAACCACGGTGGTCACTTGACCCACGGTAGCCCAGTTACTTACATGGCTAAACTATTTAATTTTGTGCGTTACGGTATGAAAGATATCGAAACAGGTGAAATTGACTACGATGCACTCAGAACACTTGCTAAAGAACACAAGCCAAAGATCATAATTGCTGGTTTTAGCGCCTATCCTCGCGAACTTGACTACGCCAAGATAGCCAACATTGCGGATGAGGTTGGTGCTGTCGCTATGGCTGATATGGCTCACATCGCTGGCCTAATTGCTGGCGGGGTTCTTGCTAACCCGTTTGATCACGGTTTCCACATTATCACGACCACAACCCATAAATCACTACGCGGTCCGCGTGGCGCAATGGTTATGAGTAAGGGTGTCGCTGGCAACCCACTTAGAGCGCCGGAAAAAACTATCGAGAATCTGCCAACTTTAATCGATCGTTCAGTATTCCCTGGTCTTCAAGGTGGCCCACACATGCACCAGACTCTAGCAATTGGTGTTGCTCTTGGTGAAGCACAGAAGCCAGAATTTAAAGTTTACGCACAACAGGTAGTCGATAACGCTAAAGCTCTAGCAAGCGCATTGATGGAGCGCGATTTCAGGCTGATTACTAACGGCACCGACAATCACTTGATGTTGGCTGACGTTTGGAGCAGCTTCGGTGTTGGCGGTAAAGAGGCCGAACAAACGTTAGACAAAATTGGTCTTACCCTAAATAAGAACTCAATTGCCGGGGATACTCGTAAGCCATTTGACCCAAGCGGTATTCGGTTAGGTACGCCGGCAATAACCACGCGTGGTTTTATGGAAGAAGATATGGAACAGATCGCTATTTGGATGAAGTCGGCAATCGAAAACCGTAGAGACGATAAAAAATTAGAATCGCTACACGCCGAAGTCAAAGATTACTGTCTAGGATTCCCAATCCCATCAGACGACTAGTCATTTAGTTGATCAATTACGTCTAGAACAATATTTGCTGCGACGACTGGATCTTCAGTCTGATTATCGCCATCTGCATTGGCGAAATCCACAGTTGCTTTAATTAGAGCAGTATCAATTTTCTCATCGCCTGCGTCAAACATATGACTAATCTGTCCCCTGGCAACATCTATTCGATGTAGGAATTGTTCACTTTTTGGCATTAATCCGCCACCGTTGTGTCTGTATCTTGTATAGTGTTCTGCAGAATTGCTTAGGCCGACCAAGTGTCGTCCGAAAGCTGTAGCTTTTTCTAGCTTCAGTTCATCGCTGCAGCTTTCATCGGCAAGAGATTCTAATAATTGCCTTCTGGAATGTTTAATCGCTATTTCCCACACAAACATCGAAACTCTATCTGCTACAAGAGCTAATGCACCTACCTGTTCTTGTGCATTATATTCTGCGCTTGCAATCCTGGGGCGTAGTCTTTCTGGTCTCATGACATATTAAAATCGTGGTTATCAATAACTATTCTAAATCTCAATTGGTTCTTGTTCGAACTTTATTCCGTAAACTGACTGTATCTTATCTAAGTACTTTTGCCTAAACTTATCTAGATCAGCGTAACTTTTAGCGTTTTCGTTAATTAAAACCAGTGCTGAGTTGTTCCAAGTTGCCATGCCAGTCTCTGTATCGTGCCAGTCCTTTAGGCCAGCAATTTCAGCCAGCCTTCCAGCAGCAACCTTGTACATATCTCTATCAAGCGGCCAGAACCATTTAGTCGGCCAATTAGCCAGCTCTGGGCTAATTGCAATTAATTTATCTAAATCCTGTTTGCTGATAATTGGGTTAGTGAAAAACGAGCCAGCCGTTTTGTAGTTCTTTATATTGGGCAGATAGTGGCTACGCCAATGGACGACCGCTTGTCTAATTGACCTAGGAGAGTAATCAGTTATATTTGATGAATCTAGATACTTCTGCAGGGTTGTATAAAAAGGTGGTTCTAATTGATGGTTACTGAGCTGTAATTTTATTTCAGTAACAATAAACTTGCCTGGATTCAACTTAAACCAGCTAGTCCTGTAGCCGAACATACAATCAGGCTTATAAAAAGACTGAAACTGATTCGTCGATATTTCTAATGCCTTTAGTTCAATAAAGCAATCTGATAACTCTTGTCCGTAGGCACCTATGTTCTGGACTGGCGCAGCACCAACTGTTCCAGGTATTAGGCTCATTGTTTCTATGCCACTCCAATTCTCATCGGTAGCTTTCCCAACTATCTCGTCCCAGTTTTCGCCACCACCCGCTGTTAGGATGCCCTGGTTATCTAGTTCAAATCCAGATATTTCGTTTTTAATAATTAAACCCTCAAATATTCCATCTTTGAAGATCGAATTACTACCACCACCCAAAATATGGATTTTTAGTGATTTGCTATTCGCATAGTCGATAATATCCTGTAGCTGGGATTCATTCTGGACAGTCACAAACTCTTGGCAGATGCCGCCAAGACCCATCGTTGAATACTGACCTAGATCTACGTTGTTTTTTATATCCATCCTGTCTATGATGTCACTACATAGCGTAAGTCACAAGCCAAGGTGCTGTATTATTTCTAGAAGTGAACCATTAGTAGTATCCTTAAATCATGCAAAATAAAGAAACGGAACAAGAGCAATCCAGGATGAATAAAAAACAGAAGATTATTTTAATTTTTGGCTCTATTATTATTCTATTCGCTCTCGGTTTATTGACCGGCCTCAAGATTGTAGAGAAGGACGTTAGTCGACTCAGGGATAAGGTCGATAAACAAGAGCAAGAGCTTAAGAAGATCAGAGCTGGGCGAGAGTAGCCCCAGCTTTACTTAATTTTGTAGAAGTAGCTGTTGTTGGCGTGCCGATAATGCTCCATGTTTGGTATCTCGAATATGTAACTAACGACAATTGAGCCAGACTTTAATTCCCTCTGCATTTTAGTACCAAATTTCTCCATAAACTTAGGCATTAAAAACGTAAAGACAACATCAGCCTCTGCAAATGACTTATTCCAAGCGTTAGCCTGTTTGATCCTCGTGTTCTTATTATGGATTGATCTAATCTGAGCTAACTTGCATAGGTAGGGATTAACTTCATATCCGACTGAGTTTACTTTGTACTTGGATGCTTTTCTTAGAAATCTGCCATCGCCGCAGCCGAATTCGTACAGAGTCATTCCAGGTCTAAGTTTTAGGTGTTTCAAAATAGCTGTCGTATCTTCAGAAAATGCCGGAACCCAAACTGCACCTAAAAGCCCGCCAATCAGAAATGGCACAGTAATTACAATAAGCAGGATCATAAATAGTACAATCATAGTTTAAATAGTAACAGTATAGGTTAACGTTATCTAACTACTTTTGACTGCCAAATTATTAGTCACAGGTATTCCCAATTACTACTGGTTTAGGGTCTATTCCCATAGCGTAGCCATCACCGATAATGTCCTGACATCGCACTGAACGGTTTATGTATATTGTGCTTAGAGCGATAGCTATCATAGCAGTAACTATGATAAGCATTCGGATAATTTTGAATTTAAAATTTGTCATAGTTATGTTAATCGTAGTAAGTAAAGATGATTCACTAACTATCATATTTACATAGCGGATAAGAATAACGTGGAGGGCCAGCGGGGACTTGAACCCCGGACACCCTGCTTAAGAGGCAGGTGCTCTAACCAGCTGAGCTACTGGCCCATAAGAACAGAATAAATTGTAACATAATTATTTAGTGTAGAGGTTAATTCTTAAATACTAATGTCGAAATCTCTTGTTTGCTAAACTAGTATTAATTAAATAAGTAAAGGAAATAAAATGGCAACCGAAAATCAATTAAAAATCTTGAAAGATAAGATAAAAATATACAAAAGAAAATACTTGAAGAAAGAGTTTTCTAATCTTGATGAAGCTGCTACAAGGATTATGACAAACAGCTTTCTTACTGAGGTCCTAGGCTACACTGAGCTAGAAGAGATAAAAACAGAGTTTCGCATCAAGTCCGAATATGCTGATTATGTGATTCAAATTAAGCGAAAAAAACATTTTGTAGTCGAGGTTAAAGCTATATCAATTGATATCAATGAAAAGCATCTTAGACAGAGCGTAAGTTACGCTGCAAATGAAGGTATAGACTGGATACTGTTGCTCAACGGCCGTGAAATACAGCTTTATCGTTTGAATTTTGGAAAACCAATTACAACCACGCTAATATATAAGATTGACCTACTTAACGCGGAAGATCTAAAAAAATCTCCAGAGCTTATTTGGAACCTAACTAAAACCGCAGTTGAGAGAGGTGAATTAGAAAATTTTTGGAAAAGAACGACTGCATTAAACACCGACAATTTAGCAAAGATGTTATATTCAGAAGAGATAGTCAAGCGTCTTCGCAACGACCTTAAAGACCAAAGTGGTCTATATTTTCAAATAGAAGACGTTGCAGCATCATTATGTGAAGTGATAACTAAAGAGATTGACTTTCCTAAGCCGAAACTTAGAGTTAAGAAAAAGAAGTAATTCAAAAACAGGGAGTATAATACAGATGGACACTGGTCGTCACATACTCAATAAATGAGCATTGAAGGCAGTAGTGCAATTGTTCTTCATCTGCGATTCAGTTGTTGTCGGACCAACTACACTACAAGATAGAATAGCCAACAAAGGAATTCTCGTGAATGAAATACCACTAAAACTAAATGAACTTACGAAAACCTACGGAAAATATCGTGGTATCGAAGATGTTAGTTTCGAGCTACGGCATGGCGAGGTATTTGGTTTCTTGGGTCCGAATGGCGCCGGCAAAAGTACGGCTATCCGAACGATTTTGAACTTCATAAAACCAACTTCAGGGTCCGCGACAGTTTTTGGTCTCGATAGCGTCAGAGATAGCGTCGATATTAAAAATAATATCGGGTATTTGGCTGGCGAAATTGCTCTTTATGAAAACTTGAAGGGTCGTGATCTACTGAAGTTCCTAACCAATCTTGGTAAAAAGACTGATTGGGGATATGTTGACGAGTTAACCGGTCGACTTGATGCAACACTTGATCGTCCAATTCGTACTTTATCAAAGGGAAATGTTCAGAAGATTGGTTTGATTCAGGCCTTTATGCACAAACCACAGTTATTAATACTCGACGAGCCAGCCAGTGGCCTTGATCCACTTATAAAACAGGTATTTTACGACATGGTTCTTGAGATGAAGAATCAGGGTAAGACGATCTTCGTTTCATCCCACGACCTAACAGAAGTTCAAAAAATTTGTGATCGTGCTGCCTTTATCCGTCAAGGAAAACTAATTGCTATCGAAGATATTAAGAATGCAAAATCACTTAATTTACACCGTTACCGAGCAACCTTCAGTGCAAAACCAGACAAAGCTGCTTTCAGAAAACTCAAAAGCGTCAAAGACGTAGAGGTTAAGGACAATGAGTTGACGGCAACGATTACAGGTAGTGTGACAGAATTTATTAGTGAGCTAGCGAGGCACGAACCAATTGATCTAGACGAGCAAGAAACAGATACCGAAGATCTTTTTATGCATTATTACAAGAAAGATAAAGATGTCTAGAATAATTTTTGGAAAAGCTATTTGGGATCGCAAGATTAGCATTGCTGTAACTTGTTTAGTCATGTTTATTTTTGCCCTAATGTTTGCTGCTCTGCACGTCGATTCTGCAAGTAAAATCACACTGTTAGCAGACTCTTACCCTGAAGCACTAAGTGCTGTGTTCGGTGATATTGCAGCGGGTGCTAGCCCGGAAGGCTTTTTGAACTTGGAGCTTTACTCTTTGTTCCTGCCTTTTACCCTGGCTATAACTGGAATAGTATTTGCCGTAAATGCCATAGGCAAGGAAGAGGAATCTGGAACGCTCGAACTACTGCTAGCAAGCCCAATAAGTCGGAGCAAGATAATTATTGAGAAGTTAACTGCAATCAAATTAACACTGCTGGTAATTTCGTTTTCGGCATGGATTGGCGTTCTGGTCGGTAAGCATCTATTCGTCTTTGATGCTAACTTAGCCCAAGTAGCACTGGCGTCTCTTTCGGTTTATTTACTCGGACTAACCTATGCTATGGTCGCGTTCGCTGGGCAGTCGATAACAGGCAAGCGTAGTGCCGGTATCGGTCTCGGAGCAGGGCTACTAACGCTGACGTATTTCGCAGATATTGTTTCTAAGCTCGTTGATAATCTAGATAATCTTAAATACGTATCACCTTTTTACTATATGGATATGGAAAAAGTTATAAATGGTAATGGTAAGCTAATTAACTTCGTAATTATGATCGGTCTGTCAGTAGTGTTCTACATGATTGCACACATTGCTTTCATCAATCGAGACACCGGTATCTAGGGAATTACTAAGCTTAAGGCTCTGTTATAATATTGTTAATGAAAGTATCCGTTAAACAAATTCGTCAGCAGATGCACGATGTATTGACGGCTAGAGAATATTCTCAGCTAGATATAGATTTTATCATCGACATGTTTTTAGGTGGTGAACTTAGTGGTCACATCACACACGGATTAGCAACCTTTGCCAACTTTGTTAATAAAGACTGGTCTAATCTTGAAAATCCAGAAGTGATAAAACAAACCTCGGCACTATATCTACTCGACGCAAAGTCCAATCCAGGTGTAGCTGTAGGTCGGCAAGCAGCCGACGAGGCTATAAAAAGAGCCAAAACCGAAGTTATCGGCATAGCGATTGTAAAGAACATGGAGATTTGGTTAAGGCCTGGCGGAATTGCTAAGTACATTGCTAATCAAGGTTACCTTGCGATCGTTATTAACGATGCGGCTGGTGCTGCGATTGCACCTCCGGGCGGCTACGATCCGACTCTTGGTACAAACCCAATAGCCTACGGTCTACCCATGGGCGATAAGCCACTAGTTGTAGATCTTGCAACATCAAAAATGGCCTGGGGCCAGGTTCGCTTGGCTAATAAATACGGAACTGATTTACCGGCCGATACTTTTTATGATAACGAAGGTAATATTACGCTAGATCCCAAAAAAGCCCATTCAATAAAGCCGTTTGGAGACCATAAAGGCTACGCTTTAGCACTGCTTATAGAAGTCCTTTGTGGTTCATTAATCGGCAAAGCGATGATGGTAACGGACTCTGTTAAAAATAGTTTTGTTTCGCAGCCAGCCGACAGGGTCGGTGTGATATTTGTAATCGATCCGAGTCAGACTGTCGGCCTAGAAGCGTTCTCACAAAATAATGCTGATTTAATAGAGCGTATTAAAGCTAGCTCATCGCTCGAAGGTCAATCAATCCGCATTCCCGGTGAAAAGGCAGGCGAGTTAGAAGCGGAAGCTTACGAGAAAGATGAAGTTGAGTTGCCTGATGGGTTGTGGGAAGAGATTAAAGCGATTGAGTAGGTAGCTTTAGCTTTTGATTTAGATAGAACAGGTATTTTAACTATTGGTTAGAAAATTGCGGTTTGCAATTTCCAGTATTCTTTATGAATGACTCCGTTTGTCGCAACAGGACGCCGTGCAATCGAGTTTCAACGAATCAGTTTTTGTACACCGCTAGGGATGGACGTAACATAGCTGCTATTCCGTCGCTGCGAGTCTTACGAGCAAACTCGACGAGTCTCGCTCCTTGCGAACCCTAGGATTCGAGTTCTCTTTCGGAAAACAGCAAGTAAAAAGGCCAACCAAAGGGTTGACCGTTTTACCTGGTACACCGAGAGGGATGGACGCACGATGACAGACTAACTTCGTTATTCCGCCACCTAACTATATTCTGTACAAATCGAATAGATTTGACAGAATTCTGAACCCCCTCCGGAGTTTCGTATTCGCTCTTAGCGAATTATCAGTACTAAAAAACCTGCATAAAGCAGGCTTGTTAGTACTGGTACACCGAGAGGGATTCGAACCCCCGGCCTCCTGATCCGAAGTCAGGCGCTCTATCCAGCTGAGCTATCGGTGCGTAATTAAAGATTATAACAACTATCATACAAATGATACACAACAGATTAAGGATTTTGGTTATAAGTAATTACTAGCTTGCTACTGTATAATCATTAGCATGAAATATGATGCAGAAAAAGGTCCAAACAGAAATGGCAAAATATTATCCAGATTAGTGCTGTTTGTTGCCGTAATTGCTTTTGTATCCGGTGCTTATTTGTTGTTTTTAACTCAGGCACCAAAATTGACATTTCTATCTAAAACGCCAGAACTGAAACAAGCTGAGGTTGGTGATAATAGGATAATAATTCCTAGTGCTAAGATTGATATTGGTATTTTTGAAGGTGGTGAAGAGGCTCTAGATAAAGGAGCTTGGCATCGATACCCTGAACGAGGTAATCCAGTCAGAGGTGGCAATTTCATAGTTAGTGCACATAGGTTCGGACTTGGTGCTACGCCGAAAGAGACTCGCATTAACTCAGCTTTCTATAATATCGAACAGTTAAGCGAAGGTGACAAGATTGTCATCCACTGGGACGGCAAATCTTATGAATACGAAGTCACTAAAAAGTTCCAAGTTGACCCAGACGCAGTTGAAGTTGAGGATCCTA
Organism: Candidatus Saccharimonadota bacterium; assembly: GCA_018057585.1. Classification (GTDB taxonomy): domain Bacteria; phylum Patescibacteriota; class Saccharimonadia; order Saccharimonadales; family JAGPDM01; genus JAGPDM01. The sequence continues at coordinate 5,062 of JAGPDM010000003.1, read as the reverse complement.
GAGAAGATCATGTTTTAACAATGTATAGCTGCACGCTAGGTGGCAGATATGATGGACGAATAGTCGTCGAAGCTAAACCTAAGTTTGAAGTAAAGAAATCTAAATAAATCCTATGACGGCTGTAAGGTTCCAGCGAATATTTGCCAAGCAAGTAGTGATTTAGCTACTAAGCTCAAAATAATATACATTCGCTCACCGTAGAGATAATCTTTCCACTTACCAACACGCTTGTACTGCAGGTACATGTTGATAGCAAAGCTATTGAACATAATGAATAGAGATACGAATATCCAATAAACAAACGTTGGGACATCGCCGTCTGTAGCGGTTTCACTTGAGATTAAAGCGACGACTATTGCAATCCACGGCACGATACCAGCTAGTGAACCGATATTGAAGGAGAGCCAACTAGTTTTTTTTGTAGTCTTGTTCTGGACTTCCATAACAAGCCCGAGCAAATTCATAACTGCAGTCAGTGCGAACAGTGCAAGTAGGCTGCCAAAATCGAAGATGCCTGAAAGCATAGCAATTAGAACAATCATGATTGAAGCAGATAGCGAGTATTCGTACCAGCGAACCTGGTTAATTTTGTTCTTTAAGCCGTCCTTATATTTCTTGTAGCCAGTTGTAGCAACATATAGATGGGCGATAGCAGATAAGAAGAAGAACAAAGCCACGAGAAGTCCGATTCTAACATCGAATAAGGCTCGGCTGGCCGGTTCGAGGCTTTGCGTAGTTTTATTGAACTCTAGGAAACTAGTAGTTATGGTTCTTGACGAATCATTACTAAGCACGAGCACTGCTAATCCCTGCAAGGCATGCAGGACAGCCATGACTAAATTAAATTTTCTAAGTTTTTCTATTTGTTTGTCTTGATTCTTTTGTTTTTTGAATATATTTATCATATTTTTATGCTAACACATAATTAATAAATTGCTATAATCATGGGTGAATGAATAACTTACTACCCGACAATGCTAAGTTAGTGCCCAAACAAGCCGAAAAGGTGTTTGATGGCGTAATCCATGATGTTTATCAGTGGCCACAGCTCATGTACGATGGTTCGACTGCCACCTTTGAAATGCTAAAAAGGCCAAATACAGTCTTGGTGTTGGCAGTCCTTGATGACCAAAAAGTTCTAATCTTACGACAGTCACAGCCTGATCGACCAGAACATTGGGCCTTGCCAGCAGGCCGCATAGAAGTCGGCGAAGAGCCACTAGCAGCGGCGAAACGAGAGACCCTAGAGGAAACCGGCTACAAATTTTCCAACTGGAAGTTAATCGACATTCGCCAAGACCACGCCAAGCTAGAATGGTTTAGCTACTTTTATGTAGCGACCGGTCTAGTGAAAAGAGGCTCGCAAAATTTGGATAATGGTGAAAAGATAACAGTTCATGAAGTTGAGTATTCTAAGCTCGTTGAACTTATTAAATCTGAAGAGATCAATTGGACTGGACCGATAAATAAACTACTGCTAAACGGAAAAGATCAGCTGTCTGATATACTCGACTTACGCAAAATAGCGTCTTCAGCTGATTCTGATTTAACTACTTCAGAATAAGATTTTTCTAAAGGAGAGGTAGCCAAGGCTACATCGAAAGAAGAAAACCTTATTATGGACAGTTAAGCCGGATCAGATGTTGGTGGTATTGTGCGTAAGTCGAGTATACTAAGTCTTTTAGAAATAACATCATAATAATTAAGCAGGAAACACTCTGTGGCAGTTAAAGAACTAAATGGTAAAGACCTAGCAGCTTACATTAAGCAAAGACAAGAAAAGCAGGGCAGACGTCTTCAAGCCGAGGGCGTAAAACCGAAGCTGGCCGTCGTCATGACGACAGAGAATCCTGTCATAGACAGCTATGTAAAGATGAAGCGTCGCTATGGTCGAGACATCGGTGTAGAGGTTGATATTCAGAAAATTGATCAAAAAGATCTTAAGGCAACAATTATAGGTAATAATCATAATCCAGATGTCCACGCAATGATTATTCAACTACCTCTAGCAGATGAGTCTGAAACTGACGAAGCCTTAGCATTAGTTGCTCCAGAAAAAGATGTTGATGGCTTAGGTGATAATCCAGATTTTGAGCCGGCTACCGCTACTGCCATACTTTGGCTTTTATCTGGCTACAACGTAGATTTTAGAGGTAAAAAGATCGCTGTCATAGGGCAGGGCAGGTTGGTTGGTGAGCCACTAACGAAAATGTTGGAATCTGGTGGCAACGACGTACTTAAGATCGATGAGCATACAGGCAATCCGGCAGAAAAGGTAGCTGGATGCCAGATCGTTGTTACGGCAACCGGCGTCGCCGGACTTATAAAAAATAACTGGATCGGCAAAGATGCAGTGATCGTTGACGCCGGTACGGCCGGTGAGGATGGAAAAGTGGTTGGTGATGTCTCTGACGAAGTCAGAGCACGTGATGATATAAAAGCCTTAACTCCATTAAAAGGTGGTGTTGGACCACTAACTGTCAGTGCACTGTTTGAAAATACGCTTCAGGCTGCTAGCATTAACGCTAAGGCATGAACACGAGTACAATAAACTGATATGGTTCAAACGCTAAAGAAAAAATTATATTTTATTGTTGCGAACTACTTCCGCTTCTTTGCACGATTTGTCTTAGAACGTTGGCAGCCACAAATAATTGTAGTGACTGGTAGCAATGGCAAAACCACTCTACTTCACCTGATTGAATCACAGCTCAAAGATCAAGCCATCTATTCACACAAAGCCAATTCAGCTTTTGGAGTTCCATTTCATATACTCGGATTAGAACGTAAGACATTAGCTAAAAGCGAGTGGTTGGGTCTGTTTATCAAAGCTCCGATCAGAGCATTTCGTAAAACTCCAAAGCAGGATATTTATATCGTTGAAGTCGATTGTGATCGTCCGAATGAAGGGAAGTTTCTCGGTGAGCTGCTTAGACCAGAAATTACTTTATGGGTTAGTAGTGACTTGACGCACAGTATGAACTACGACTCACAAGTTAATGATAAGACTTTTGATAGTCTCGAGCTTGCCATAGCCCACGAATTTGGCTGGTTGGTGCAAACTACGCAGAAGCTAGTAATTCTTAAGGATGAACAACGTATGACCGATCAACTTAATCGAACTCAAGCTCGTTCAAAGACGATCAGTCTCGACCAACTGAAAACCTACAAACTAACCAAAACTAAATCAATCTTTGAAACTCAAAAAGGCAATATTTACACTTTGCCAGAGATCATGCCAAAAGTTAGCTTTATCCAGATCGGCATGACGCATATGCTAATGAAGTTGCTGAACAAAGACTTTGATCCAGAATTTATAGACTATAAACAGCCACCAGGTAGAAGCAGTGTTCTAAAAGCTAAGAATGGTGCAACATTATTCGACAGTAGTTATAACGCAAATTTAGCCAGCGTAGAGGCGGCACTTACCACCTTTGCCGCCTACCCGGGTAAAGATAAATGGGCGGTAGTCGGCGATATGATCGAGCTGGGTCAGAACGAAAAGCAAGAACATGAAAAACTTGCTGATCTAATAGCTAGAGAGAAATTCGATCATGTCGTATTAATGGGGCCGAGGGTTAAGAAATACACTAAGCCAAAACTCAGGAAACTGCTTAGTAAACAGACAGAATTAGTCGCATTCGAAGAGCCTAAGCCAGTGCTTGATTATCTACAACAAGAACTTACAGGCAAGGAAGTAGTTTTCTTTAAAGGAGCAAGATATCTTGAAGGCGTAATAAAGAATCTGTTAGCCGATCCTAAAGACGCTGAAAAACTATGTCGCCAAGAAGAGCATTATCAACAAGTCCGCAAAAACTGGTTCGTAGGTTAAACGCTAGCAGTTCTGAGTCCAACCTGTTGTATAATTAGACTGTGAAAATATACATCTTACATGGTTGGGCGTATTCCACCGAAAAATGGCAACCCTTCTTGTTGGCATTAAAAGATCGCAAGATAGACTCTAAAATGCTATATATCCCAGGTTTAACAGATGAGTTGGATGAGGCGTGGGACATTGATAACTATATAAAATGGCTAGCTGAAACACTACCGAATGAGCCTGTAATCCTACTTGGTCACAGTAATGGTGGTAGGTTAGCGCTGAATTATGCCTACGTCTACCCTGATCGAGTCAAGCAGTTGATTCTCTTAGATTCGGCTGGAATCTATCATGGTGGCCTTGCTAGAATTAAACGCAATGTCTTTAAGAAAACTGCCAAGTTGGGTAAGAAGATCACTAAATCAGAGGGTGCCAAGAAGGTGTTATATAAGCTAGCTAGAGTGAGTGACTATAAAGAAGCGCCAGAACATATGAAGATTACAATGCAAAACATGATCGATAGTGACAAGGGTCTATCTTTAAGCGAAATCCAGAATAAAACTAACATAATATGGGGTGGTATGGATAAAATTACACCACTGACAGATGGTGTTCAGATGCATAGGCAGATAGCAGATAGTAGTTTTAAGGTCGTAGATGATGCCAGGCACAGCCCGCAGTTTACGCATGTTGATGAGGTGGCTGATATTGTGACTAGAGCTTTGAGGTAAATATGCAGATAAATAATGAAAAAGAAGTCGGGCTTGTATGAGTATATTTAACTCACTCGGTTCAAACTATAGCCTTAGCTCGTCCATAAGACATCTGTTTGTTCGTGGTAAGTGTAGAGACTATATGAAACTAGAAAGCCTGTTGGATGGACGTTATGACGGTTCAGTCTACTTGTTTTATAAAGGTCGCGAGGCTTTACGGCAAGCAATGTTAGCAGCTGATCTTAAGAAGGGCTCTGCCGTAGCTATTAACGGCTTCACTTGCTTTGTTGTTGACGAGGCTGTGACCGAAGCCGGCTTAAAATCTGAATATTTGGACATTGATAAAGATCAACTGCATTTTACTGCCAAAACCTTGGAAAAAGCAGTCAAAAGCAATCCAAAAATAAAAGCTGTCATCATCCAGAATACTCTTGGCTATCCATGCGATATCGTTGGTATTGAGGCTATTTGTAAGAAGAATGGACTGCTTCTGATCGAAGATCTAGCTCACTCTTTCGGGCTAGTTTAT
>JAGPDM010000002.1 GCA_018057585.1 Candidatus Saccharimonadota bacterium | reverse complement strand
AAAAAACTTCAGCAAAATCCGTATTGTTAATTAAATATCATTAACAATACGTGGTTAGCTATACAGAAAAGCTGATGGAGTTATCGTATCCCTGAAACCAACTTAGTGAGGATTTGGCATGTGTCGGGCGTCGTATGCTTCTTGTTCTTTTGTGCGAGTTTCATTAGGGTTAACCCAGGCATCAACGTCACCGGCTAGCGGATCTTCAGTTTCTTCATCTTCGTAGTCATCTTCGCGAGGGTCAAAATCATATTCATCATCTGGCCATCGCTCATCATCTTCCGCCTTATCTGCGGCTATTTCTGCTAGGATTTGCTCCATATCTAATCTGTCGGTTTCAGTTGCTTCTGCATCTCTGAGTCTGCCCGCCTCAGCTTCTCCAATTTCGTTAATTTTTTTGATTGTTTCAAGATCATCGGTATCAAGATTAGCCAGCAATTCTTCAGCTTCTTGTATTCTTCGCATTAGTGCTGATTCGGCTAATTCCCACGTATTACTTTCGGATGTTAGTTCTGTTGCTCCGACCTTAGCTGTTTGATCTGCTTCAGTCTGTTCTTGTTCGGGTTGTGGTTGTTGTAATTGGTTCATGAAATAAATATAACATAAGCTTGTTAAATAGTCAATACTTTATTTTAAAATATTCATTCTTTTCGATAGAAGCCAGCATTAAAAAAGTCCACATAAAGTAGACATATTAATTTGGTAGCAGCGAGAGGACTGCCTAAATTCTGCAGGCTCAGAATTTAATTATTGCAAGCATAGCTCGCATCAGAAAGTTCTCTTAGGAAATGCTCATCGTTAACCATGAAAAAATCCAGCACAAGGCTGGATCTATTCATGGTAGCGGCGAGAGGGCTCGAACCTCCGACCTCAGGCTTATGAGTCCTGCGCTCTAACCAACTGAGCTACGCCGCCACGTCGTCGAAATCTGCTTCACACCCCCGCAACCAAACACCAGCTTCGCTCTGCTTTGGTTGCTACGATATTACGCAGTTTCTCCTCTAAAATAACCAATCACTTCGTTGGATTAGTTATTTTGATACACTCAATAAATAGATTAATGAGTGTAGACTACTATAGCAAATATTAGCTACCTCTGGTAGTGGAAAGGAATATTTTGAGATTGATTTTAGCTGTTAGCGGTGGGATTGATTCGGTTGTAATGTTACACTCTTTGGCTGCTGCGGATGGGTTTGCTGAAGCTGACAGCTCAGAGCTAATTGTGGCACATTTTGAGCATGGAATCCGTGACGATAGCATGGCTGATGCTAGGTTTGTGGCTGAATTGGCTGGAAACTACGGCCTTAAGTTCGAACTAGGTATTGCCAATCTAGGCAAAGACGTCAATGAGGCAGATGCTCGCACGGCACGTTGGAACTTTCTGAAGGATCTTCAGAAGCAACATGATGCTGCCGTGGCGACAGGGCATCATCTTGATGACATCCTTGAAACCCAGATTATAAACTTGTTACGAGGTAGCGGCAGGCGGGGATTAAGTGTGTTAAAACAAACAGATCTGTTTAAGAGACCATTAATCAACCGTACGAAACAAAACATATACGAATATGCTGCTGAAAATAATCTAGAATTCGTCGAGGACAGTACGAATCACAGCATGAAATATCTGCGCAATCGAGTAAGAAACTCCCATATTCCAAGACTCAATAGGAATCAACAACTCCATGAATTACTGAGTTCTGTTGATGCTATTAATAAACAAATAGACCTAGATTTATCGGTAGCTTACGAGCGTCTAGTGAGCCAACAGTCAGACAGACTTATTTTTGATCGTTCTAAGATTAGATATCTAGACGAGAAAGTCCTTGGGGAAGTTTTACGCAAAAGTCTTGATTCTCTTGGAGTAGTACACAAGAAGCAGAAGATTCAAAAACATACGATAGACCTGCTTGTGGAGTTCGCACAAAGGAATGATTCAAATAAATTGCATGATATAAGTAAGAATATAAAAGCTAAACTTACTAAAACTCACCTAGAATTATTTATATCAGATTAATAAATTAGCTTTTTTTATAAATTTTAGTCTGTTAAATAATCACAGCTCTGGTAATATAGAAGAACATGAAAAATAAATCATCAAGAGCAACCGGGTTTTTAATAGCAACCTTAATACTGATTGGGCTTGTCTATTTAGTCGGGCAACAAAGCCCTGATCTTAAAGATATAAGCATCAGCGAGCTATCAAGCAGAGCCAAAGACGGCGAAATTGCTACAGTTACGCAGCGTGGTGACGTATTAGAGATCACGACTGAAGGAAAAGACAAACCAACTCTAAAGAGCCGTAAAGAGCCAAATGTTTCGCTCAAAGAGCTTGGCGTTGATACTAGCAAGTTCAATTATAGCGTCAAGCCAGAGAGCACTAGCTTTGCTACCGGCGTCAGCTTAGCCGCACCCTTCATTAGCGTGTTTATCATAATTGGATTCTTCTACTTCATGATGAAGAATGCTCAAGGCCAGGGCAATCAGGCAATGAGTTTCGGTAAATCTAAGGCACGAGTCTACGGAACAGATAAAAAGAAGGTAGATTTCACCGAGATAGCAGGTAACGACGAGGCAAAAGACGATCTTGCGGAAGTTGTGCAGTTTTTGAAATATCCTAAGAAGTTTCAAAAAATGGGTGCCAAAATACCAAAAGGTGTGCTGTTAGTTGGTTCTCCTGGTACTGGCAAAACGCTACTTGCACGGGCCGTTGCCGGTGAGGCTGGTGTTCCGTTCTTTAGCATTAGTGGTTCAGAGTTCGTTGAGATGTTTGTAGGTGTTGGTGCTAGTCGTGTCCGTGACATGTTTAGCAAGGCTAAGAAGAATTCACCATGTATTATATTTATCGACGAAATCGATGCCGTTGGCCGTCGTAGAGGTTCTGGAATGGGTGGCGGCCATGATGAACGTGAGCAGACTCTCAATCAGATTTTAACTGAAATGGATGGCTTCGAAGGTGATTCAAATGTGATCGTGTTGGCAGCAACTAACCGAGCTGACGTACTCGATCCAGCCTTATTGCGTCCTGGCCGTTTTGACCGTCGAGTTAATATAACTTTGCCTGATCGTAAGGATCGTGAAGCAATCTTGCGAGTTCATTTCAAAGGCAAGCCAGTGGCCGACGATGTTGACCTTGGCTCACTTGCCGCTAAAACTGCTGGTAGCAGTGGTGCTGATCTCGCTAACATGGCTAATGAATCTGCCATTATTGCCGCCAGCCGTGATAAAAAAATGATCGACAATCTTGATGTTACCGAAGCTTTTGAAAAGGTAGCTATCGGTCCAGAACGCAAGAACAAGATAATGAACGAAAAAGAAAAGGAAATGACCGCTTATCATGAAGCTGGTCATGCACTTGTTGGACACGTATTACCGTTAAGCGATCCAATCCACAAAGTGACCATTATCCCACGCGGTGGTACTGGTGGCGTGACCTGGGCAATCCCACCAGAAGATAAAAGCTACCATTCTATTAATGACTACAAAGATGTATTAGCTCGTATCTTAGGCGGTAGAATCGCCGAGAAAGTTATTTACGGTGTTAATAGCGTTACTACCGGTGCTGGATCTGATCTTAAAAAAGCATCTGAGTTAGCAAGAGAAATGATAGTTGAGCAGGGGATGGGCGAGAAACTACGCGACATCGTGTTTAATACAGACCAAAATAGCGGCTTGATGTTTGACCGTATGGTTCATGATAAGCCGTACTCAGAAGACACTGCTAAAGTGATTGATACAGAAGTTGAAGGTCTGATTCAAGAGGCTGCAAGACGTGCTGAAGACGTTATAAACGCCAACAAGCCATACTTAAAGAAACTAGCAGACATTCTATTAGAAAAAGAGACAGTCGACGCAGACGATGTTCTAAAAATATTTGCAGGCAGCATTGTCCCAAAAACAGTTGCACTAGCTGAATAGAGCTATCCTTTCTTTAGAAAGGAAACAAATCTAACGACACCTGTGCAGTTAAGTGTCGCTAAACACTGGGCTAGTCACATATTCTGTTCCAGTCATTGTCGCTATCACAATGAACATCTCAAGAGTTATGACCAGCCCACGAGATTGAGGTACTTGTCGACGCAAGTATCATTAATAGATATTTACAAAATATGACACACAAATCTGTTAAAATTAGTGTTAACGATGAGCTTCTTTACAAAAATCAACTCGAAAATATCTGTCGGCATGGCCGCCGCAATAATCAGTGGTTCATACCTTGCCAGTGCTATTCTTGGCTTGCTTCGTGATAGATTGCTTGTCGCTAGGTTTGGCATCAATAGTCCATCGCTTGAGGCCTATATCGCTGCTTTTTCATTACCTGATCTCCTCTACTACTTCTTAGTTACCGGAGCCTTGAGTGTGACTTTCATACCAGTTTTTGTTGAGAGAATGCAGAGCGGGAACAAAAAATCTGCTTGGGAATTATCATCCAGTGTCATCAACTTGATGGCATTAGTGACTTTGGCAAGCAGTATAATCATATTTATATTTGCTGGACCGTTGATTCATGTGATCGCAAAGGGATTTGGTGATGGACCAAGACATGATTTAGCAGTTGCTGTTATGAGGATAATAGCTATTAATCCATTTGTTTTTGCGATTAGTACTGTGCTTGGATCAATGCAACAGGCGAGTGGTCGGTTCTTCTTCTTTGCTACTGCACCGGTCTTTTATAATTTTGGAACAATAATTGGGATCATAACCTTAGCCCCACACTTAGGGATAATCGGCGTAGCACTGGGACTAGCCATGGGCTCAATTGTACAGCTATTAATCCACGTAATTGGCATGATTGGTCTAGGTTTTGATTACAAACCAAAAATATTCTGGAGGAACATAGGCTTCAAGCAAGTCCTAAAAATGCTACTACCGAGAAGCTTAGATCAAGGACTCGATGCTATAAACGCGATGGTGGAGAGATTTATTGCTAGCTTCTTTATCGCTGGATCTATAACTACTTATTCATATGCATTCAACTTGCAGAGCCAACCAATAATACTGATTGGCGTAGCGATTGCGACTGCGTCTTTCCCGTCAATCTCAGCCAGTGCTGCCAATGACAGTAAGGCGAAATTCGCCGATTCGATCAAGGACGTCCTAGGCAGTATTTTGTGGTTTGCTTTGCCGGCGGCCGTAATCGCCTTCATTATGCGTGGCTATCTGGTGCGACTATATATCGGGCAGGGTAATGCCGTTGTTGCTAGTGCTTTAGGTTGGTTCTCTGTGGCGATCGTCTTTAGGGCACTGTTCCATTCTCTAACTAGAGCCTTCTATGCACAGAAGGACACTAAGACACCACTGAACGTCTCGTTTATAGCCATTGGACTTAATATAGTGCTTGCCTTTTTGTTTGCTGATCTTTTCCGTAACAGCATAAGCGGACTGGCACTGGCTCAGTCGGTCGTAGCCGTCGTTGAGGCAGTCATCCTGACCTATATACTACATAAGCGATTGGGTCATATAATCACTGCTAAGTTTATAAATGCAGTTATGCGGATCGGACTTGCTACATTTGCAATGGCAATCGTAACTTATTTGATGGTGCGTTTCGTATTCCCACTAAGAGTAGATAATGTTGGCTTTTTCGTTTTAGCGCCTCAATTTATGGCAATTCTTATGGCAAGCGGTGTTACTTATGTAGCAGCGGGTGTTGTTCTGAAACTAAAGCAGGCTAATCTATTTATTGATCTAGTAAAAACAAAGATATTTAAACCACTAAACATATCAGATTTTAAGTAATATTACGGTCACGGCCTCGCCTCTGTTAGAATAGATAGTTATGAAGACTAGTGACATTAGAAATCTATGCATTATTGCCCATATAGATCACGGCAAATCTACGCTGGCTGACCGTCTGTTAGAGATGACAGGTACTGTGCAGAAGCGAGACATGCGTGCCCAAATGCTTGATGGTATGGATTTGGAGCGCGAAAAGGGCATAACTATCAAGCTAACTCCTGTTAGGATGCGATACAAAGGCTACACTTTAAACCTAATCGACACTCCGGGGCATGTGGACTTCAGTTACGAGGTTAGCCGTAGTCTGGCGGCTGTCGAAGGTGCGTTATTGGTCGTAGATGCTAGCCAAGGCATTCAGGCACAAACGCTTGCTAATGTTTATCTCGCAATGGAGCATGATCTGAAGATAATTCCAGTGCTTAATAAAATTGATTTGCCAGCAGCCGATCCAGATCGAGTTGCCTCCGAGGTTATGAACCTGCTTGGCTGTGAGCGTAGCGAGATTATCGAAGTCAGTGCCAAAACTGGCAAAAATGTCGATCAAATATTAGATGCAATTATCGAGCAAATTCCTGAGCCAAAATTGACTCAAACCACCCAAACAAGAGCTTTAGTGTTTGATAGTTTTTATGATGAGTACAGGGGGGTTGTACTTTATTTGCGAGTCTTTGACGGGGAACTGCCAAGCCGTTCAAATATCAGGATGATGGCTACGGATGTTGCTGGCGAAGCGCTAGAGGTCGGGGCATTAATACCGAAAGAAAATAAACTAGATAGCTTAGAGCGAGGCCAAATCGGCTATGTAGTGACAAATCTCAAGTCGGTCGCAGAAGCTCGGGTTGGCGATACTCTAACTCTGGAAAAGGATGCTGCAACTGAGCCACTTGCTGGCTATCAAGAGGTAAAACCATTTGTTTATGCTGGTCTTTACCCGTCAAGCGCTGATGAATATCCGCAACTTAAAGATGCATTGTCCAAGTTAAAACTAAGCGATGCTGCTTTAGTCTGGGAAAACGAGAGCAGTGCTGTTCTTGGCAACGGCTTTCGAGTCGGCTTTTTGGGATTGCTCCACATGGAGATTGTTAAGGAACGGTTAGAGCGTGATAATAATATCGAGCTAATCATCACCAACCCAAGTACAGACTATGAGATTGAACTGACCTCTGGTGAGGATTTACAGCTTAAGAGTGCTGGAGATTTACCAGATCCGACTCAGATTAGTGAAATCCGAGAACCATGGATAAAAGGTGAGATTGTAGTACCTAAAGAGTATCTCGGTAAGGTTCTAGAGCTAATCGTTGGAGCTCGAGGATTGCAGGATAATATTAGCTATCTTGATGACGCAATTGCCCTTATAACCTTCCAAGCTCCGCTCGCCAATATGTTGACTGATTTTTACGACAATCTTAAAAGCTCGACCAGTGGTTATGGTAGTTTTAATTACGAGCTATCAGGTTATAAGGCTGAAGACTTAGTTAAGTTAGATCTGCTTGTAGCTGGTGAGGTTGTGGATTCTCTAAGTCAGATGGTGCATCGGAGCGAGGCTCAAAGTCGAGGACGAGAATATGTTTCTAAAATGAAAGATGTTATACCTAGACAGCTGTTCGAGATCGCAGTTCAGGCGGCAATAGGTGGAAAGATTATTGCTCGTGAAGATATAAAAGCTATGGGTAAGAATGTCACCGGCCATCTCTATGGTGGCGATGTATCTCGCAAGAAAAAGCTCTGGGCTAAACAGAAAAAGGGTAAGCAACGAATGAAAAAATTCGGTAAAGTCGAAATACCACCAGAAGCCTTTAGCGCACTACTCCGTAGAGATTGATTGTATAATGTGATTATGAGCTCGCTTAAAATTAAAATTGATGATTACCAGATGAGTACTTCCAGTCAGGAAATACTGAATAACACGGATATAGTCATGATGGTCAGCATATCTGGTGGTGGTAAAAATACAATCATCGAGGAGCTACTCAAAACTGGTAAGTTCCATTACGTAGTTAGCCACACGACTAGAAAACCAAGGATCAATAATGGTCAACTTGAGAAAAATGGTATTAATTACTGGTTCATGGACGAGCAAGAGATGTCCACCAAGCTAGATGCAGGCGAGTTCATTGAAGCAAAATGGGTCCACGAATCTTATGTTTATGGAACCAGTATTGACGAGCTGTCTAAAGCCCAAGCAAGTGGTAAAACGCCACTTCTGGAGATAGAAGTCCAGGGCGTGGAAGAGATTATGAATGCGAAACCAGATGCTAAGGCTATATTTATACTGCCACCAAGCTATGACATATGGATGAGTCGTCTAGATAGCAGGGGTAAGGTTTCAGACGAGGACCAGAAGCAAAGGCTAGAAACTGCCAAGCTGGAGTTAAAGACCGCTCTTCGGGCAGATTACTTCCATTTTTTAGTTAATGACGGACTAGCCAGATCGGTCGAGGTCGCCAAAAATATCATCGCTAGTGGCGAAGATGACAGATCTGGAAGATCTGTTGCGGAACACTTGCTTGAGCGTTTAGATAAATAAGTTGGCACTCTAAGCCTCTAAGTGCTAGAATAATAAGCATGTAACCGTTTTGTACTTATGAGTACAGATTCAAAAAAATTATGGACATATCGAAACGACAGCAACAAATATTGGCGGCCATAGTAGAGCAGTATGCCGAAGTAGCATCGCCAGTTGGTAGTGTCGTGCTCGCGAAGCTCTTTGGCGTCAGTCCAGCCACCATCAGATCAGAAATGGTTAAGCTAGAGATACTTGGTTATATCGAACAGCCACATACAAGCGCAGGTCGTATCCCAACAGATCGTGGCTATAGATTTTATGTAAATGGAATCACCGAGGAAAATCCAGTAATTAAACAGCCGACGTCGCTTAGAGCCGGCAAAGTCATTGACCGTCGAGTGGTGCATGCTGACAAGCCAGAGCAAGCCATACGAAGTGCAGTAAATACTCTCTCAGAAATGACCAAGAACGTTGGCCTAGCAACGATGGGACCGACAATTTACACTCGTGGATTAGAACAATTATTCACCCAGCCAGAATTCATCGATGGTACCGGAATGCGGGCTGTTGGCTATCTTCTAGACAACCTCGATCACTGGCTTCGTGAGGCCGCACCAACCGAACCACTAACAGTTTACATTGGTGCCGAGAATCCGATCGGTAAATCCAGCCAATGCAGTTTGATTATTAGTCGCTTCCGTAGCCCATATTCTGACAGCAGTTATATTGGCGTGCTTGGTCCGACCAGGCAAAGCTACAGGCAAGTAATGAATTTAGTAAGACATACAGCTGAAAGCTTAGAGGAGGCAATGGCATGAGTAAGAAACCAACGGTGAAGGAATTAACAGAGAGAATATTAGAGATTGAAGAGGACTTAAAGCGGGCACAGGCTGATGCTGTCAACATCAGAAGACGTAGTGAGCAGGATAAAATCACAATTGGCACTTTTGCTAAAAGAGATGTAGTTACGAAGCTATTGCCGGTTATCGACAACCTAGATCGAGCAATAAAAAGCACGCCAGAAGATTTACTTAAATCAGAATACGTTAAAGGGTTAGTTAGCGTACAGAAGCACCTAATCTCGACCCTTAGCGATATGGGCGTCACAAAGATAAAGACTCTAGGTGAGCCATATAATCCAGAAACGATGGAAGCCGTCGTCGTAGAGGGCGAAGGTGATAAAGAGGTAGTCACAGAAGAACTTCAAGCCGGCTACGACCTAGCCGAGCAAAATATACGTCACGCAATGGTTAAAATTAAAAGAAGCTAGCACTCTTGCATTGAGAGTGCCAAGTTTGATATACTTAGCAGTATCCAATATCGAGTGCTAATTATTTAGGGAGGAACAAATAATATGGGAAAAATTATAGGAATAGATCTAGGAACAACTAACAGTGCAATCGCTGTAGTCGAGGCTGGTCAGCCAGCAATTATTGCCAATAGCGAAGGTGACCGTACAACGCCTAGTGTGGTTGCAATCGGTAAGGACGATAATCGTCTAGTTGGTAAGATTGCTTACCGTCAGAGAGTAACTAATCCGAAGGACACTATCTACGCAGTTAAGCGTCTAATTGGTCGCAGGTTCAAAGACAAGCAGGTTCAGAAAGATATTCATCTGATGCCTTTTGATATTGTTGACGGCAAGGGTGGCAATGCCAAGGTCAAAATGAACGGCAAAGATTACAGCCCGGAAGAAGTCAGCGCTATGATCCTAAGCAAGCTTAAAGCTGATGCTGAAAGCTACTTAGGTGAAGAAGTTAAAGAGGCAGTTATAACCGTTCCGGCCTACTTTGACGATTCACAACGCCAGGCTACGAAAGATGCAGGTAAGATTGCAGGTTTAGAAGTTAAAAGAATTATTAACGAACCAACTGCTGCGGCACTGGCCTATGGTCTAGACAAGAATAAAGACGAAAAGATTGTTGTTTACGATCTAGGTGGTGGTACTTTCGATGTAACCATTCTCGAACTTGGCGATGGCGTCTTTGAAGTCAAATCAACTAATGGTGACACTCACCTTGGTGGTGAAGATTTCGATCTCTTGATCGTTAATCACCTTATGGACATTATCAAGAAAGAGCACGACCGTGACGTATCGGATGACCCGCAGGCAATGCAACGTCTAAAAGAAGCTGCCGAAAAAGCTAAGATTGAACTTTCCAGTGCTCAAGCTAGCGAAATCAACTTACCATTCTTGGCTGAAGGTCCATTGAACTTTGAGTACACAATGAAGCGTGCAGAGCTTGAAAAACTAGTTAATGATCTGATCGATCAAACAGCCAAGCCGTGTAAAGATGCTCTAAAAGATGCTGGCCTAAAACCAAGCGATATTGATGAAGTAGTGCTAGTTGGTGGTATGACAAGAATGCCTGCTGTTCAGGCTAAAGTTAAAGAAATCTTTGGCAAAACTCCTCTTAAAGGCGTGAATCCGGACGAGGTTGTAGCACTGGGTGCTTCGGTCCAAGGTGGCGTCCTAGCCGGTGATGTTAAGCAAGATATCGTCTTAGTTGATGTAACACCATTAAGCTTGGGTGTCGAAACTCTAGGCGGTGTCACGACTAAGCTAATCGAACGAAATACGGCAATCCCATCTAGTAAGAGCGAAGTATTCTCCACTGCAGCTGATAGCCAGCCAAGTGTTGAGGTCCACGTGCTACAGGGCGAGCGTGAAATGAGTTCAGATAACAAATCTCTCGGAAGGTTCATCTTAGATGGGCTACCACCCGCACCAAGAGGCGTACCTCAAGTTGAAGTTACTTTTGCAATCGATAGTAACGGCATTCTAAATGTCACTGCTAAAGACAAAGGTTCTGGTAAAGAGCAGAGTATTACCATTAAAGACAGTGGCAATCTTAGTAAAGACGATATCGAAAAGGCTCAGAAAGAAGCTGAGGCACACGCTGACGAAGATGCTAAAAAACGTGAAGCAGTTGAAGCCAAGAACCAACTAGCTAATGCAATCTATACTGGCGAGAAAATGAAGAAAGAGCACAAAGAAAAGCTTTCCGAGGAAGACGTGCAAGTAATTGACGATGCCATCAAGGAGGCGGAAAAGGCTGAGGACTCAGACGATAAGAACGAGCTAGAAAAAGCTGCGAATGCAATGCTAGAAAAACTCCAGCCAATTGGAGCCAAGATGTATGAAGCTGCTAACGCCGAAAAATCCGAAGAAGGCGATAACGCTAAAGACGCTGAGGTTAAACCTTCAGATTCCGACGAGCCAGTCAAAGGCGAAGTCGTAGACGAAGGCAAAGATAGCAAACCAAAGAAATCTGCCAAGAAGAAAAAATAAGCAATGTCCTTAGTAGAGCAGTTTGCTTTGTCAGAATTGAAGCATTACTCATGTGCCAGTAAGAGTGATAAACTGGTGCAATATGAGTAAAACAATTGTTTACATTGACGGCGAGAATACTTTCTTTCAACTATTTGATAGTTTGCGTCGCAAGCATCTAGTCCGTTACCGTGACGAGCTAGTTAAGTTCGATATGGTCGGTCTGATTAATGAAGCCCTCAAGACTGACAACAAAATTGAGTACAGATACTATGGTGCTAAATTAAAAGAGATCGATAGCGATGAGGATCTACTTAAACGTACTCAAAAAATGATTGACCATAAACGTCGTTGGAGTGGATACTTAAATTCCCAAGGAATAGATTTTGTTAATGCTGGCAATCTAAAGATTCGTAATAAGGCAAGTGCTGGCGAAGAGGCTGACCTAACTTTTGTTGAAAAGGGAATTGATGTCAAAATCGCTGTTGATATGGTTGAAGATGCTTACAATAAGAAACTAGATAACGCTGTTATCTGGAGCTCAGATTCAGACCTGCAGCCGGCGATTCTAGCCGTCAGCAACACTGGCGTCAAGGTTACTTATCTTTGTCACGAAGAACGTATCAACGATGTTTTGGCCGGGACTTCTGACGAAACTAAGACTCTCAATATAGACAGAATAGCTAAATACTTTAAATCAGCAAACAGTTAAAGGATAATAAATAGATGGCAGAACAAAGAGACTATTACGAAATTCTAGGAATCAATAAATCAGCTTCAACTGATGAGATTAAAAAAGCTTTTCGCAAGAAAGCGGTCAAGCTTCATCCTGACCGTCCAGAGGGTGACGAGGAAAAGTTTAAGGAAGTTAATGCTGCTTACGAAGTATTGAAAGACGAGAGCAAGCGAAAGCGGTATGATCAGTTTGGCCATGCTGGAGTCGGCACTAGTGCGTCTAGCGGTGGTGTGCCTCCTGGATACGAAGGCTTTGGCGGTTTTGGCGGCCAAGGTGGCGGTTTTAATGTTGACTTTGGTGATGTTGGAATTGGTGATATCTTCGAAAGTTTCTTTGGTGGTAGCCCTGGCGGTGGTCAAAGACAGGCAGACCGTGGAAGAGATGTCGAAGTTAATGTGCAGCTCGAGTTTGAAGAGGCAATATTCGGCGTAAATAAGACTATCAGCCTTGAGCTAATGGATCTCTGCCCTCACTGTGACGGCAACAAGGCTGAACCAGGACATGAACTAAAGAAGTGCCCAACTTGTAACGGTAGTGGTCAACAGACCAGAGTGACGAGAACAGTCTTTGGCAACGTCCAGCAAGCAACAATCTGTACTACTTGTAACGGCGAGGGCATGAAACCAGAAAAGGACTGCACTCAGTGCAAGGGTAAAGGTGTAACTCGGCAACGTAAAGATATAAAGCTTGATATTCCAGCCGGTATTAACGACGGGGCGACTATAAGACTGCAAGGTTACGGTGAGACTAGTGCAAAAGGCATACCAGGTAACTTATTCGTAAACATCAGGGTCAAGTCACACCATGAATTTACTCGCGAGGGTGATCTTATCTTAAGTGATCAGACTATCAGCATGGTCGAGGCGGCTCTAGGGACGGAAATCGAGGTAGAGACGGTAGATGGGGTTATAAAACTAGAAATCCCAGCGGGCACGCAAACTGGCAGCGACTTTAAACTAACCGGACACGGCGTGCCCCATATGAAGGGCAAAAAACGCGGTGACCATATCGTCAGAATCCTTGTAGAAACACCGAAGAAGCTCAATAAAAAGCAGAAAGAACTACTGCAAGAATTTGCAGAGGCTTCAGGTAGCAAGCCATTCTGGCAACGCTGAATCTAATTATTAGCTGATCGTGTTAGAATTGCTTGATGAATTCAATTGATATTCTGCAAACAGTTTCAGCGTTTGGTGTCTCAGCAGTCTTCTTAACGATCATTGGGCTGATATCCAAAAAAGGTTCTGGAAAACTAGTCGGTTTTATTGCTGGTTTACCTACAACAATAGTTTTAGGTATGTTCTTTTTGCAATTAAGCCTCGGTTCAGATGCTTTATTCAAAGCAACAACCTTTTTTTATTTGTCATACGTATCTTTTATAATAAGCAGCACGGTATATCTGTTAGTATTCAGAAAAAATAAAAAATATGCGAATTCTATTGTTCTAGCTCTTTTGGCCTGGTTAATGATTGGAACTGTAGCTTTGAACTTCTATTCTGAGACTTTATATATTAATCTTGCAATATATTTATCTGCCTTTTTCGGGGTAATTGTCGTCATCAATAAATTGCGAACTTTAGAGGACGAAAATATTAAAGCATCTAGAAAGACTTCAGCAGGCAACAAAGAGTTAGTAATTAAAGCGATTTTCGGCTCCGTCGCAGTGTCGTTTGTGGTCATCTTGTCCAAAACTTTAGGTGAAAGACCTGCAGCATTAGTCTCCGGGGCGCCAGCTATGTTTGTGGCGACTACCTATATACTAGCCACTACTAAGCCACCAGCGTATACGATAATAGCAGTGCCGAATATCATCATTGCTGCTGGTATCAACATTCCAATCTATGTATTTTTGATTAGGGTTTTTGCGGTTAACTACGGACTATTTCTAGGTTCGATCATTGTCGCTGCTAGCTTTGTGGTGCTATCGCCATTTATTTATAGATTTATCGTCAAGCCGTTGTCGGTCTAGATTAGCAGATACTTTCTTTCCAAAGAAATAAAGTAATGACACTTGTGCCGACAAGTGTCGCAAGCTCCTGGGCTGGCAATCGCCTTGAGGATCTCATCGTTATTGAAACAAAGGTTCAGACAATTCGCTCATAGTCATTCACTCAAATGAGTCTGATCCTAGTATTTTCTAAATAACATTCGCTCTTCAGGAATCACTCCTTTATGCCCAGACGAAAGGAAAAGGACGAATCTCCGCTGGTAAGGTTTGGATTAGTTATTTAGTATGGGAGCAGGGCGGGATCAGCATTTTTGTAATCTGGCTTTGGTGTTTCGCTGAACTGAACGGCTTTAATTGTCCGACATTCATCTAGTATCGCACGTGCTATTCTGTGCATGCCATCCATAACTCTGCCGCTTGCAGCTAAGATTATAGGAAAACTAATATCGACTTCTTGGATAAGTTTTGCATGTTCTGCAACTTCACGGACTGTCATTGGTTTGCCCTCAAAGGACCAGTATGGCTTATCAATTTCAGCAATAGTATCTAGACTAATTTCTCTGATTTTCAATCCTTTTGAAAGCTCAATTAGCCTGTCTACATCCCAGGCGTCTAATCCGGTTTTTCCAGGCCAAAAATTGTATTGTTTTCGCATGATTATATTTTAACATTTTTAGACGGGGCGGAGGCTGGCTAGCAGTTCAGAAAGCGACAGAGTAGCTACGCCGACGACCGTGTCAGCACCGCCGTAGTAGATGTAGATTAAATCACCACGGACGACTTGACCACAACTGAAGACAACGTTATCGATCCAGCCTTTGAGCTCATAATCAGTTACCGGTTCCATGATCGGTGCAGCACTTCGTCCAATCACAGTTGTCGGATCTTCTTTGTCTAGCAATACTGCACCCATGCAGTAGGCAAAATCATCAGTAATTCCATGATAAAACAGCACCCAACCAAAATCTGTCAAAAATGGCGGCCCGTTGATACCGACCTTCTGTGAATCCCACATGCCGGGTCGAGGACCGAACATCTGGATGCAACGTGTTAGCTTTTGCGTGCTAAAGTCTAGACTATCAATATAATCGGCACAGACGTGGTGATCAATGCGGTGCAGAACGAGGTATTTACCTTCAATCTTACGATCAAAGATTGCGGCGTCTTTATCATCAATACCTCTAGGTGAAATTAGCTCTGGAATTGTCCATTTATCCCAATTACTTTTTTTGAAGTCAGAAACTGATATTGAGCTGGCGGCAACAGCTGGCATTTCCCTGCCGTTGTACCCGGTATAGGTTATATAAAGTCTATCCTCGATCTGCATGATGCGACCATCTTCACAGCCAGAATTACCAGCTGGTTGGTTTAGCTTCTGCTCGAACTCAGTTCTTGGAACATAGATCGGTTCTGCTTCACGCGAATCGATTCGGAAACCGTCATTAGTCTTGGCTATACCCATTGTCGAGGTGTTGTATGGATCAATCGCTCGATAGACGATATTTATTGTGCCATCGATATCTATGGCTGTTGGGTTCAGCACGTACATCGATTCCCACTCGTGTTTTGGAATCGGTTTTAAGATCGGATTTTTAGTGTGACGTTCAGCGTAGCCTCGTCTGCCTGGTTTCATTTCAGACAGAAGCGCATTAAGCGAAAGTGAAGCACTAGCACAGACCGTATCAGCTGCTCCGTAGAATACGGTTAATTTATCGTCCTCTAGAGTTGCACCGCTAGGGAATATAATATCTGGCAGTTGTCCGAACTTTTCGTAGGTTTCTTCAGGCACTAAGAACGGATATCTAGTCTGACCAATTATGTCCTGAGGGTTGTCTTTGTTTAGTAATACAGCCTCAACACCAAAGACTCGTTTAGACTCGTCAAAGTAGTTCTGAATGTGACTATATATAAGCAACCAACCACTCTCGGTCCAAATTGGCGGGGCACCAACTTCACAGTGATCCGTTTCAGAGCGACGCAGATCGATTGAGTGCTTATCTAGTTCAAGGTACCATTTATTCCAGAAGTTCTGGTCCCATAAGTCTTCTATTCTATCGACGCTGGCGAAGGCAATCTTGCTAGGTGGCTTATCTGTATCAGCCGTCAGAATAACCGTGTATTTACCGTTTACCTTCTTTGGGAAAAGAGACATCGCTTTAGCGTTAAATGGCGTAATTAGATGCTTACTATCAATAGTTTGCAAGTCTTTAGAGATTGCTAGAGCAACCTTTATATTATCGGCAGTGTATGGGTAGTCGCCGAGTGCTGTATAAAAAATATAAAAAGTATCATCAATCTTGGTGACTCTTGGGTCTTCACAGCCGTATTCTTCCCAAGGTTCTTCTGGCACGATCAGCTGATGGCGTTCTATCATGCTGGAGAAATCAGCCTTTGGTGAGATAGCACGGCCAATTGTCGACAGCTCCATGTCATGACCGTTATATAAGGACTTTTCAGCCATCGCTCGATATAACAGATGTAGCTGACCGTCATGTTCGGCCGGCGAGCAGTTAAAGGTCGCTAGCGAGCGCCAAGGGTGTTCTATGCTACTTTGGATTATTGGATTGTTTGTATTTCTAGTTACACTAAACATATACATTAAGCATAGCTGAGTTTAGTTTTTATTCAACTAAGATACTTGTGATTGAGAGGGATAGACGAATTCGCATTGAGTGGAGTTGGGTTTTTGAGGGAGTTTTGAAAGGGTGTGAGCTCTAGATTGCTTAGCAGTCTAGCAGATTATCGACGAACTTCTTTAGTGGGGTAGTGGCGGCACAGACGTGGCGATCACCGCCACCGTAGTAAATGTAAAGCGTATCGTCTTTAGCGACAGCCGCAGAGGCATAGATAACGTTTGGCTTATGATCATGCTCGTACCATTCCTCTGGTTTCAGGATCGGCTGTTTAGTCCTGGCGATAATCTCAGTTGGGTCGTTAATATCTAGTAGCATTGCACCAAGCTTGTAGCCGCTACTAGGGTTCTGTGGGTCTGTACCGTGATAGAAGAGTAGCCAACCGCGATCAGTTTTGATCGGTGGGGCAGAAGCTCCACGTAAGAATCCGTCCCAACCGTGGCCAATCAATCGATCGTTATCTCCCTGAACTAAACTATGGATCGGTGAATCTTCGAGTTCTTCGAAGCTGTCAAAATACTCTACTTGTATTTTTGGAGTTAGAGCGTGAACTATAGCGAACTGTCCATTGATCTTCTCTGGGAAGATCATCCAGTTTTTCTGGCGTTGGTGTTCGGGTGATATGTACATCGGCTTGCTCCAACACCAATTGTTATTGCGGAGGTCCTCAAGACTAAGAGTTATCACCGCTTGACGCATAGAGCCCCAGTTCTCGAACACACAGAAGCTTAGGTAGAGCAGTCCGTCGATAATGACAGTCCTCGGGTCTTCACAGCCACCCCAGCCACCACCGGATGAGTATATATTGATGTCATGTCGCCTGGGCATGCCCTTTGGCGGTCCGCCATGGACGTTATGCTCGTAGGCAATCTTTGCTGATCGAAAGAATTCTAAGCCATCAGTAGAGCTAGCATAGCCAAAGTGAGAAACACCATCTGGCGACATCGCCCGATAGAACATGTGGAACATATCTTCGTGGTGGACCGCACCCGGATTAAATGTTCCAGAGCTTTCCCAGTCTTGACCGCCTTCAGGTGCGATTATTGGGTTCTCTTTGTGACGGGACAGAGCCATGGTTGGGCTGATCTGTCGACTAACGTAGGAATATGGATTAATGATCGTATGGATAATGATTTTATTTGACCTATCAGTGCTGTAGAGCTGTATTTCGTCTTCGCTGGCAACAGCCCCGAGCATTGTGAGGGACTTGCTTCTGCCTGTGGTAGTTTCAAATAGTGGAGTCAAGCTCCTCTGTAAGACTTTAGCAGGATCACGATTGTCGAATAAAACAGCTCCAATCGAAGTACGTAACTTTAGACGTTTAACTTTTGTGCTGACGTATATCACTAAGATTCCAGCTTTTATTACTTGTGCCGAAATGACACGGATATTCTTATTGTCAAAGCTGTTTGCTCTAGTTCTGATTGGTGGTTGCCACGTGCCTTGCCAGTCTTTTAAGTTTTTGGAGAAGCTGACGTCGATATCATTGTGCGATGTGTACATGACATACTGACTGTTATGTTTAAACTCGGGGACTATTACGCCTGTTTCAGCCTTGGGCACACCTGTTTTCTGGACTTTCCAGGTTTCTATGCCTAGTTCATCCAGTTCACTGATTGTAGCTATTTTGAGTCGGTCATTGCGACTGTAAGTCATGATTCTCTGATTGATAACATGTGTTAATTGGGCGTAAGCGATTTTATCGATGTCTTCTGTTTTGCCAGCACCAAGCATCAGAACTGGTGCATCAAATTCCTTAAATTCAATTCCGTCCGATGATAATGCTAGACCAAGCTTGTTGTGTCCACGTCGCTTACTGCGATACAGGAGGCCGATGCCGTCACCACTGGGTGAGACACCTAGGGCTTTAACTACGTTACTGGGGGTTGATGTACTTAACTGAGCCAATTCTATCTTTCTGATACTTAATTAACTATAACTATATCACATCACACAAGTGTAAATTGACCTAAAATCGTTGTAATAACGACAATATATAGATAATCACAAGCAATATGCAAGTTAATCATAATATATCGTAGTAAGTTAACTTACTACTTGACAATCAGTTAATTATAGATTACTTTACAATAAAGAAAGTAGGTAGTCTATGTCATTATTTTACGGCGTTTCCGACCGATCCGTCATTTTAGTTGCAGGCGGCATAAGGCATTACAATGTTGAGCATTTCGCTCGTTCAGTTAGCAAGATAGAGGATGAGCTTAAGCGCAAAATTGAAATTGTATTCGTAACTGATACTACAAAAGCCCGCATCGACAAAAGTATTTTGGCGAAAATACCTAGATCGATTGCTATCCACTGTAACTTGAAATCTATAATTAGTATTGAAAAGACTTTGCTGCCATATTCAGAGCGAATGCTATTAGTTGTTTGTCGCATGGAGGAACATATCCCAGTATTTAAGGCCGTTATTCCACATGTGCCATATCTGCTAACTCCAACTGCTGAATCTCTTGACTGGACAACAGATAAGATTCAGATGCGTCGAAGACTTCATACTTTTAATCCCAAATTAACGCCAACTTACGCCGTTGCAGAGGACGATACTGAGGCAACGATAAAACGAATTGCTAAAAAAGTCGGCTTTCCAGCAGTGGTGAAACCGGCTGGGCTGGCAGCAAGCTTGCTTGTGAGCGTTTGCTATGACGAGGAGGAACTGCGAGATTCAATTAAATCTGCCTTTTCATATATAAAGAAGGCATATAAGGATTACTCTGGTCGAGGTGAGCCACAAATATTGGTTGAAAAGTTCTTCGAAGGATCGATGTATTCGATCGATGCTTATGTTGGTGCTCGTGGACGAGTGTATACCTGCCCACCAGTGCATGTTAAAACGGGCCGAGCTATTGGTATTGATGATTTCCACGGTTATCAGCAGTTAACACCTGTTAAGTTACAGAAGCACAAAGTTGATGAAGCTGAGGCGGTGGCGAAAGATGCTGTTAAAGCAATTGGTCTTCGTAATGTGACCTGCCATGTGGAGCTGATACTTACTGAGCGTAATGGTTGGAAGATTGTAGAAGTCGCAGCTCGTCCAGGCGGATTTAGGGATACATTGTACGAGCTAGCCTATGGCTTCGATCATATCAAAAATGACATGATGATCCGTTTGCCTAAACGCCCGGTTATTTCCCGTAAACCTAAAGGCTTTGCAGTTGCTATGAAGTTCTTCCCACGCGAAGAGGGCAAGCTCATAAAGCTGGCTGGGGTAGAGGAGGCTAGAGAATTCGAAAGCTTCCACAAACTAATGGTCAACAAGAAAGAAGGTGACACTTGTAAGTATGCAAAGCACGGCGGCAAAAGCGTTTTTGATATTATGATGTTTAACAAATCACGGGCAAAGCTAATAGCTGATATTCGTCGTCTAGAGCGAACGGTTATTATTCGTACTGAACCAAGCTAGCCCGACATCAGTAAACAAGTAGTTTTATGATAAGCTAAAGCATGATGGATTATATAACAAACCTAACAACGAAAATCCCAACTAATTTACCTACTGGCGTTAGTAATTTTGAATTAGCTGTATTTGTTATAACCATGATCTTGGTCATCACAGTATTGGCTCTGCGGACGCATGTCTCACTAATGATAATGGTCACTTGTGCTGGATTTTTGCTCAGTACGCTTTGGGGCTCAGTGATTTATGATGGGTTAGTTTCTGTCTTACCAAGTGCTGAGAGCGACTTGGCTAAGTCCACCGTCGCTATAGGACTGTTAATAATCCCACCCCTTTTGATTGGACATCACTTTCGTGCAACGCAATCTGGCCGGATTCTGAACCAGATCTTACCGGCACTCTTTTGGTCGGTATTTGTAACCTCATTAACCATCAGATTCTTAACTGTTAGTATGCAATCGCAGCTAACTAGCCAGTCAAAGCTCATTGCACTAAGCCAAGAATATTTAAACATTCTAGTTCTTGCGGCAGTTCTCGTTGCTCTATTTAGTTTCATGAGCGAAAGGACACGGCCCAAGCGCGGTCGTCCTAAAAAGCATCGATAAGCTAGACATGTGCTCAGCGATAGGGTTAAACTTTAAACAGTAATAAATAAGGGGTGAATATGAAGAAAAGAAGTTTAGCAGCAGTTATATTATTGCCATTTGTAACATTTGGGATCTATGCACTTGTTTGGTTTGTTAAGACAAAGGGCGAATTGAATAGGCGTGGAGCCCAAATTCCTACAGCCTGGCTGATGTTGATCCCATTTGTAGGTGGTCTCTACTGGCAATGGAAGTATTTTGAGGGAGCTCAGCAAGTAACAAACAACCAGTCCAGTGCGATACTAAACTTTCTTTTAAGCATATTCGTAACACCAATTATTCCGATGGCGTTATGTCAGAGTGCTTACAACCAAATTGCTGACGATTCTGGTATCAACGTTAACCCAGTTGGTCCTGAATCAGTACCAATTCCACCGAGCAACCAACCTCCAATAGTTTAATGAAGCTAGTAAAATATAGGTTCTCCGGCGTCGATGAAGTAGTTGCTTCACTAACCGCTAAACTTAAAGAGGATGGAATCACAGAGGCTTCGATAGTCTCGGTGATCGGCGGAGTTGATCAGATTACAATCTCCAGCATGCGGAAAGAAGATGCTACTAAAGATGTGCTTAATGAGTATGACGAACCGTTAGAGTTGTCTGGAACTGGCAGTGTTGATAGTGGCAATGTTCATATTCACGTGACACTAGGCAGGGAAGGTGACCAGGCTTTGTTTGGCCACTTGCACTCGGCATTTGCGACAACTTGGTTTGTCGATGTTCATATTTTGACGAATTAATAGATATTGCGACGTGCATGTCTGTTAGAAAATGTTGCAACAACAGAGGTTGTGCGGTAAAATTTAACAAGTTTCGACTAGGGCCAGTAGCTCAGCTGCCTGTCCGAGGTGCTTGACGCCGAGTAGGATCAATAAGCACTCTGTGCTCTAACCCTCAACTCTGGTAAAAGCAACTTGGTGTAAAATGAGTGAGCAAAGTACAATTAAGAAGTGGGCCAGTAGCTCAGCTGGTTAGAGCACGGGCCTTTTAAGCCCGGTGTCGAGGGTTCGAGTCCCTCCTGGCCCTCCAATTCATGAAGTCCCTTAGCGGGGGACTTTTTGAATTGGCAAGTTCACGCAGTGAACTTCGAACCCGTATTTTGCTTTAGCAAAAAGGGTTCGTAAGGAGCGAGACTCGTCGAGTTCACTCGTAAGACTCGCAGCGACGGAATAGCAGCTCCGCTGCGTCGTCCCTCCTGGCCCTCCAACAGAGTCCTCTTTTAATTATGTGGACATGATAATTACTTTGATTTGATATAGTGCATAACTATGAAGGCAAAAGCAGTAGTCATTGATTTTGATGGGACGATAACGACAGAAGATATGTCAGACTTGCTTGCAAAAACTGTTGGTAAGCAGGTCGAAAGCATGGAGCTAAATAGGCAATTTGGGAGGGAAACCTCACCGGTCTATCTGGGCTAGTTCAACGTATAAATTTCTTAAAAGGCATAACGAAACAAGACCTGGAAGAACTAGTCGAAAAGTCCGACTATCTACGTGATGGAGCTTATGAACTGTTCGACTATCTGCGAAGTAACGGTATCATCTCAATAATTGCGTCTGGCAGTGTTTTGCCGCTCCTAGAGATGGAGCCATACGTGATCGAAAATGTCTGGGCAGAAGTGGAAGTTTCTGAGTTCAAGATTGGGCCTTCATTCCAGTAATTATCAGTGCAGTGTATGCGATTCTGTTTGATATAATCTAACTCATGGATTACTTTGCTTTTTTCGGAACAGGTCAATGCGACCCAAACAAAAGCCTTAAACAGTTTCTAGCTTTCCTCTTCTTTATTACGGGATGGCTTGTCGTTGCTTATATTTTACGCAAAATAAGAACGCTAAATAAAAGTGGTAAATTTAAAATAAGTATAAGTATATTGCTCATAATATTAGCAATATTTACTTCGATTTTATTATTCTTATCTGTCTGGCTAGGTCTTGCCTGCGGCCGGATATGATTGATTTTTGACAGTCTGTATATGCGCAGATTGAGAGGTTTGCTATTATCTAGTTATGATTAATTTGCAAATTGTTTCACTGGTCATAATTATTGCAATCTTAATTCCAGTTTATATAAAACTTTCAGCGCGGAAGCTTATGGACGTTTCAGCTAAATATCGTCAAAATAAGTTCCACAAAATCGACAATTATGAAGTTGATCAGATAGTATCTATCCCGGAGGAATGTAAATTTAACGTTGGCTTTAGTGGTCCAGGCTTAGATGAATCTGCGACTATTGTTGTTGTCGATAATGCAATTAAGATTATAACTAATAAGGATGGGAAGATACACGAACTGCCGTTAGATCAGATAAGAAATGTGCAGTCACCGGATCCAGGAACTTTATATATATTTCCAAGAGACTCGAAAGCCTTAGCGTTGGTGAACGATGGCAGGTGGGGGATATTCTTCGGCAAGTCGTTCATTGAGAGAGGCTACGGAGAGCTGCCCTTCAAATGGCAGCCCAAAGCAAAAGAGATGTGGGCAGCGGACAGAATCGCAGTCGCCTACTTTCTGTACATAAAGCGAACACTAGAAGCACGAATAAAATAAATCAAGCTTTAGATTATTAAGCTATCTGCTATTGCTTTTGTTATAATCACTATATGAAAAATGATATAAAAGATCTCTGGTTTGATATGGGCGGTACGCTGACTGTGTATGCCGACAAATATCACAAAGTACATGACAAGCTTTTGTTTCGAAGCTTATTCTGGAGCTGCGGGTAAACCAGTTATTTCTGAGTTAATTAGTGAATATAAAGCTATGTATAAAAAAGTTAGGTGCTTGTGCGGCTACTTTTAATATTTGTTACAATAAGGCTATGAAAACAATACTAGTAGATGCAATCGATGGAATAGTATTGAAAGATGGTACTTTATTTCAAGAAATGTTCGAAATGCTTGAGTCTTTTCCCAATAGAAAGATCGTACTTACTGGTGCAAACGATGAACAATTCAAGAAATTCAACCTACATAAGGTGCCATATGAGATATTTACCTTAAAGCATGATCCAGAAAAATTCAATCCAAGATATTTTGAGCTAATGCTAGATAATTATAATTTGAAAAGTAGCCAAGTAGTCTTGTTTGAGCACAATCCAGAAGCTGTTAAAAGTGCGGAGACAGCTGGGATTAAAACATATCATTACAATCCAATCGAAAAAGACCTTCTTGGTCTAAAGGCTTTTCTTGAATCGAATTTATAATTATTCCACAGACTTTATGCGTTACTTCCTTTAAGTTCGACAGAAACTGAGTCTGCTGATTTGATGCCATTTGGTTTATCGATTCTAACTTGTGCCTCATCAATTAGTTTATCTTCTAAAATAAATTTTAATATCATTTCAGCTAAAGCTTCGATCAGTTGAAAATTCGACGATTTTAGCTTCTCGGTTATTTTTTTTTGCAGAACGGAATAATCGATTGCTGCTTTTATATCGTCGTTTATAACTGCTTGCTGAGCATCATATTTGAAGGAGACATTAATTATTATCTCTTGTTCGTTTTCTCGTTCCCAGGGATTGACGCCGATAATGGTTGATATGCGCAAATTATTAATTCGAACTGTAGTATTCATATAAGGCTTAGTTATTAATAAGATTAATAAATTCTGAACGAGTAGAATCGTTTTTCCTGAAGTTGCCAAGCATACAAGAGGTTTTCATTGACGAGCTCTGCTTTTCGACACCGCGCATCATCATACAAAGATGCTGAGCTTCAACCACCACGCCAACACCCTTAGCTCCAGTGTGATCTAGCAATGTTTCAGCAATTTGCTGAGTTAGGTTTTCTTGGACCTGTAGCCTGCGTGCAAAGACGTCGACGATCCTGGCGATTTTAGATAAACCGATGATTTTTCCATTTGGAATATAGCCAACATGGCAAGATCCAAAGAACGGCAGTAAGTGGTGTTCGCACAGTGAATACAGTTCGATATCTTTTACTATTATCATTTCGTCACTATTTGATTCAAAAATAGCTCCGTTAATAATGTCTGTTACATCTTCTTCGTAGCCTTTTGTCAGGTACGCAAATGACTTGGCCGCCCGCTGTGGTGTTTGCTGTAGACCTTCTCTATTTGGATCTTCGGCAATAGATTCGATTAGTTGCTTAAAGTTGTTATCGATTGGTTAGTCCTCAATAAAATACTAATTTTCAGTTATTGCAATTATATCATAACCTAGTTTGGTGCTAGCTCTGTTTTATTAAAGATAAGATACGGTTCCAGGATAATTGATTAGCGACTACTCCTTGTAGATGGGTTCTGATATAGTTTAAAAATGATACATCTGCGTAATCTGTTCGTTGCAACACTGGTTGGGCTCGTTCTTACAGGACTAACATTTAATCTGAGCAGTTCTAAGTTGCCGCCGTGCGGACTGGTAGAAAAAGGCATCGGGATTTCTACTTATGGATGCAGCGACACTAGGTCTTCGGACAGCGAGTGTGGAGATGAAATTCCAAACAGCAAAGAGATGACAGGCTGCGTGCAGAATAACTATTACGCTCAGAAAACGTTCCCATTCGGATTTAAGCAGTATTTTGGAGACGACGCCAATATGCGAGATACAAAACCTCTCAAATATAATCGTACGGCTACGTTTGTTAGTAGCTTTACTGCAACATTAGTAATTATATACATTAATAAGAATAGAAAAAACAAAATTCCTAAGTCTTCTAAGTAGTTTGAGATAATTACTATCGTCTGATAAGTGTGGATAATTTGGCTCTATCCAAGGCTACCGTACTCGCGTATAAATTGTGCTATGAAGAAAATAACATTTATTATGCTTTTTATTGCAGCTGGCATAAATACTGCTCTTGGGCTTACGCAATCTAAATGGAATTATCTTGCCGCCATTATGTTTGCAGTCAGTGCACTTTTTACATACTTAGATGGCTCACGCAAAAATTAAAATAGAAATAAATAACTCATCATAATCTACCTAGACAAAAGTAACATAAATAAACAATTATAGTGAGGAATAACATGAAAAAAATTGAAACTATTACAATAGATAAATCACAATCGATAGCACTGACTGTTCAGATGGTGTTTATGTTTTTCTTAGGTGGAGCGATATTTAGTTACGTAGGAAATGCTTCTCAGGATCACGGCTCACTAGGTTGGCCAAGTTTGGCTGTCTATGTTTTGACGATAATCTCACATGAATTACTACACGGCGTCGGCTTTGCAATTGCCGGTGCAAAACCGAAGTTTGGAGCAGCAATTTTGGGTATAATGCCAGTTGCATATGCTACATCGAAAGACAGAATATCAATCAGGCAGGCTCTTTTAACCTCCTATATGCCCCTGCTCGTGTTATCGGCATTTTTCATAATGGCTGTAAGAATATTCCCGCAATATCAAGCATTGTTTCTGATTGGTTTCGTGGGCAACTTTGCTGGTGCGGTCGGTGATTTGTGGCTATCCTCTAAGTTATGGAAGTATCTGCCATTTAGAAATGCTTATGTTGTCGACAGTCCAGAGGGTATGAATGTATATTCAGATCATGAAAAAGCTATTAAATTGGCAGAAAAAGCACAGACAAAGAAGAGAAAATCGCACAGAGTATATTCAGTTTTTGTGAGAGTTTTCCTGGTGATTTTAATACTGCAATTATTCGGTTCAGTTTTGGTGAGTGCTTTTGGTTTCGATGAATCGTTTAGGTTTGGTTTCGAACAGTTATATTTATTTGAAACCGTAAATTCTGTAAATGAAACATCGGCGACACTAAATCTTTTTACGACTCTAATGACAACCCTCGTGATCTGCGGACTATACTTCTCTGTACAGAAAATAATAGGAAAAACTAGCATCAAATTAGACTAATGATAAGCATAATAATATGTTGCACCCAAACTTATTTAGAGGCTAGCCTCAGTATCGGAGTTTCTGAACGGATATAGTGGCATGTATAGCCGCCAGGGTTTTTCTGCAAATAATCTTGGTGGTAGTCTTCGGCTGACCAGAATTTGTCGTATTTTTCTAAAGTAGTAACTACTGCGTTTGGATATAAGCCTGATTTATCTACTTCGGCAATAACCTCAAGTGCCTGGCTCCTTTCCTCTTCGCTCTGATAGAAGATTGCTGAACGGTAAGACTTGCCGATGTCGTTACCCTGGCGGTCCTTTGTTGTTGGATCATGCACCCGAAAGAAAAAATCTAGTAACTGTTTGTAGCTGGTTTTATTATCATTAAAGCTGACTGCTAGTGTTTCAGCATGGCTGTCGTGATTTTCGTAGCTAGGGCTATCGTTACTTCCGCCCGTGTAGCCTACCTCGGTATTAGTAACACCTTTTTGCTGTCTGAATAATTCTTCTAACCCCCAGAAGCAACCACCGGCTAGATAAATTGTCCGATCACTCATTTGTGGACTCCTGTATAATTAGTACATACATTGTAGGCTCTTATAGCAAATGATGTCGAGTAAAAAGATTTAAAGGAGACGAGATGACAGATGATCATTTAACCACTAAACAGAAGCAAGTATTGCAGGATTCAGCTACGGAAGCACCATTTACGGGTAAATTGCTAAACGAAAAATCCGAAGGTAAATTCCAGTGTGCGGCATGCGGAAATCAATTATTTGAGTCATCATCAAAATTTGATTCTGGATCTGGCTGGCCGAGTTTCGACAAATCAATACCTGGATCAACTAAAGAAATAACAGATTCATCGTTAGGTATGAAGCGAACTGAAGTTGTCTGCGCTAAATGTGGAGGGCATCTTGGACACGTCTTTAATGACGGCCCAAAGGAAACAACTGGAGAGAGATTCTGTGTAAACTCTAATTCACTAGATTTTGTCGATACAGAAGGTAATAAGAAATCTGGTGCCAGCGACTAGGCTACAGGTGCTTTTCGACATAGCGCATGTGGCGTTCTCGAGCAGGAGTGAAATCAGATTTCTTTAATCCATTTTTGCGAAGCATGTGTCCAACTCTTTCACTACCAATATAATGAGGCATCATGACGTAGGTTGCGCCCTCTTCGTATAATCTAACTGCATCTTTCGGACTTTCGGAGTGGACAATTATAACTGCTCGGTTATTTTTAGATCTAACATAACGAGTAATGAATAAATTACTGGCAGGATTAGTGACAGTAGATACAACCACCTTGGCACTATCAAGTCCTAGCTCGCCGAGGAACTCAACATCGGTCATGTCGCCATAAACGAAAGGTATTTTATTGTCGATTAAGTGATCGGCTGCTTCTGGGTCGTAATCTACAACCGTGTAGCTCTTGCCTAATTTTTTGAAAGTTTTAACGAACTCCTGGCCACCCTTGGCATAGCCAAACAGCAAGATGTCAGTTTTAACATCTGGCTTCTGAACATAACGGATTTCGCGTCGTTCAAATAAACTTAGGTACTTTTCGAACAGTTCATAGAGCTTTTCATCGTATTGCATCAGGTAGGTCGAGCCAGCAATTGTGATTATCCCAACTAAAGTTACCAGGGCCACAACCTCAGAATTCACTTGTTTAAGCTCGTTTGCTAGCACGATAAAGACCAAGCTAAACTCACTGATCTGAGCCATAGCAATGCCGGCTTTAAAGCTAGTTCGTTTTGTGTAGCCAAGAAGTCCAGTGATGGTCATGACAATAAGCGGATTGCCGATCATCACAAACAGGCTAAGTAGAATTACAGGAATTATTACGCCTCCAACACTGTCTAGCTGTAGTGTGGCACCGAGTAGAACGAAAAATATAACGATAAAGAAATCTCTTAATGGCCGCAATCTGCTAGCGACTTCTTGTGCGTAGGTTTGGTTAGCAAGAGCTACACCGGCGAAAAGTGCACCGACTTCGATCGACAGCCCAGCAACCTCGAACAGACTGGCTACACCGATCGCAAATGCAATCGTGAATAAGAATAGAAATTCCTGACTACTAGCGATGAACTTAGTGAACTTTGGAAGTATATAGATTGCACTTAGAGCAAGCGAAGCAGCCAGGACAGCACTCCAGCCTATCATGCCAGAAAGACTAGCAATAGATACTTGGCCACCACCAGCAGCAGCTACGTAAATTAGTAAGCCAGTCGCAACGAGGTCCTGGACTAGCAATATCCCTGTAGCAATCTTGGCATATAACCTATGCGCCTCGCTCTTGTCGCTAATGATCTTCAGGATAATAATAGTGCTACTTAGTGTTAGGGCGGCCGAGATGTAAAAACTACTCTGCCCATCAAAGCCTAGGAGTTGGCTTATACCAAAGCCAAAGATAAAAGTGATTACTACCTGACCAAGACCACTGATAGCGGCAACTTTACCAACTTCCTTTATGACTTTCGGGTTGAGCCCAAGACCAATAATGAACAGCAAGAGAGCAATTCCGAATTCGGCGAAAAGACCTAGGGTTTCTGGATTCTCTAAGAGGTGCAACCCGCTACCACCAACAATTAATCCCGTCAAAATGTAGCTCATAATTAAGGGTTGTTTAAGTAGCTTGGCAATACCAGCAACAACGGCGGCGATGACAAGTATAATGCTGAGTTCAACGAATAGGTTCATAATTTTGATTTTTGCTTATGTTAATAATAATTATGCATGAACTATACCTGATACGTCAATTTTGTTATAAATAAATGCATGAGCAAGAGTCGACTATTTGATAAGTTGCCATTCGAGAAAAATCTTAAAGTTAGAAGAACGACGATAATAATAGTCACACTACTAAGCTTTATGGTTGGGCTTTGGATTGCCCGTTACGACCTAAATATCTCTTTTCGGATTTTACTTCTACCTATTATACTATTGCCACTTAGCTTTAGTCGCCGAAAGTGGGCAGTTTTAATTGTGGCAATAGCTAGTGTTAGCCTCGGATTAATTCGTGGCCAGATTTTTTGGCAAGATTTCAATCGGTATAACAATTTTGTTGGTGAGCAGGTGAGCGCTGTAGGCGTAGTGACGACCGATTCTAGCTATTCAGACAACGGACAGACTGATTTCTACATCAGTAAACTTAAAATTAATGGCAAAAAACTGCCAGGCAAGATGCGGATTAGTGGCTTTACTAGCCCTTACGGCGTTAAAAGAGGCGACCAAGTCAGGGTTTCTGGCAAGCTGCGTGACGGTTTTGGCAGCTATCAAGCATCGGTGAGTTTCGGTAGCATAAAAGTAATTAGTCGACAGGATGATTTGTTGACAAGCATGAGAGCTAGATTCTTCGCCGGAGTTTACACGGCACTGCCCGAGCCACAATCTAGCCTTGGTCTAGGATTCCTAGTTGGATTGAGGGCTCTATTGCCGGAAGACCTGCTGACTCAGCTTTCACGGACCGGGCTTACCCATATAGTGGCGGTCAGTGGCTATAACTTAACAGTTTTAGTTCGGTTTGCTCGTCGAAATTTCATGTGGATCAGCAAGTTCTCTGCTACAGCAATATCATTAGGATTGATGTTTTTCTTTCTCGCTATTACAGGATTAGCACCATCGATATTTAGAGCCAGTATTGTAAGTGGCTTGGCACTCGCCGCTTGGTATTATGGGCGACCGATTCGACCTATGATGTTACTAAGTGTATCGGGTGCGGTTACGGCTGGGCTTAACCCATTTTTCATTTGGTTTGATATTGGTTGGTGGCTGAGTTTCACGGCTTTCTTCGGAGTGCTTGTTTTAGCGCCAACCTTTACCCAGCGTGTTTTTAAGAAGGATGGAGCTGAGTTGCCAATGCCAGTACAGATTGCCATTGAAACCACGTCTGCCCAGATTATGGCCCTGCCGATAATTATGGCAATATTTGGCGAGCTTTCAGTTATTTCTATAGTGGCAAATATGCTGATTATTCCTTTTATACCAATTGCTATGGCCTTTACTTTTATAGCTGGTACGAGTGGTGCAATTATTCCTGGACTAGCTGGATTCATGGCACTACCTGCAAAAGTAATGCTAGTTGGTATGACAACTGTAATTGGGTTATTAGCAGCGATACCGTGGGCTCTGATTGAGGTTGAGGTTGGCTGGAGCACTGTAATTGCTTGGTATTTGGCACTACTAATAATCTATCTTCTTATACGCAAGAACTTGTCAGAGAGCCAAAAAACCGAACTAACACTTGTCAACCATCTGGATTAAGTGGTTGCTATTGTGATAGGATTTTAGTATGTCAGGACACAGTAAATGGGCCAAAATTAAACGAGGCAAAGAATCCGAAGACGCCAAGCGTGGTGCAATATTTACTAAACTCGGAAATGCAATTGCCCTAGCGGCCAAAACTGGTGGCGACCCTAACATGAATCCAACCCTTGCGCTGGCCGTACAGAAGGCCAAAGAAGCCAATATGCCCAATGCTAATATCGACCGTTCAATTAAGCGAGGAACTGGTGAACTCGGTGGCGCGGTTATTGAGGAGATGACCTACGAAGGCTATGGTCCAGGTGGTGTGGCGATAATTGTTGAATGTGCGAGCGATAACCGTAATCGAACTTATGCCGATGTCAGGACAGCATTTTCTAAGCATGGCGGCAATATTGCTGAAACTGGCGCGGTGTCCTTTCAGTTTGAACATAAGGGCGTGATTGAACTGGTTAAATCTGGCGATGATGAAGCAGATGAGCTTAGCATAATCGATGCCGGAGCTGACGATGTGATTGATGGCGAAGACCACTGGGTAGTTTATACGGACATGAAGCAGCTTCACCAAGTTAAGAAAAGCCTAGAATCGTCTGAACTCAAAGTCAAGCAGGCGCACCTAGCTTACGTGCCCAAAGAGCCAATGGAAATCGATGATGAGTCAACTCAAAACAAGGTCATGCGGCTACTTGATATTCTCGATGAGCTTGATGACGTAGTAGAAACCTACACCAATTTCGACATCGCATAATCGACATGAGTGAATATAATAAAGAGATTCAGTTTGCTAAGATATTAGCTCGGGAAGCGGGCGAAATTATGCTGAAATATTTCAATAATCATGATGTCGAATTCAAGATCGATAGAACTCCAGTAACAATTGCCGATGAGACGATTAACAAGCTTGTGATTGACCGTATAAGCCAAGAATTCCCAGATGATGGAGTTTTAGCAGAGGAGGGTAATGCGCACAATAATCAATCAAGGATGTGGGTGATTGATCCGATCGATGGCACAATACCTTACACTTACGGCCTACCGATTAGCTTCTTTTCACTTGGATTTGTAATCGACGGCAGGGTTCAGTTTGGTGTTTGTCATCGCCCATTCGATAACACTATGTATTTTGGTGATGGAGAGGCCGCTACAAAAAACGATGAAATAATTCGAGTGAATCAAACTGCATTATTAAACGATGCAGTGTTCACTGCTTGTTTCCACAATAGCGGCAAATATAAACAGTCGTTCAGTTCCGTAGCAAATATGGCCAACGAAACCCGTAGCTCGTTATCTCTAATGTCTGTTGTAGCTGAAGCGATGCTGGTTGCCGAGGGCAAAATAGAAATTGCGACATATCCACACAGCCATCCTTATGATATTGCAGGATTAAAGCCAATTATCGAGGGTGCTGGCGGCAAAGTCACTAATGTGGACGGTAATGACCAGCGATATGACAAAGAAATAAATGGTGCAATTATCAGCAACGGCAAATTACACGAACAAGTAGTCAACTACTTTAAAAAGTCATGAGGATTCTTGGCATCGATCCGGGCACTGGCATAACCGGGTTCGGAGTGATTGATATTAAAAGAGGCAAGCCATCGATGGTGGCTGGTGGCGTAATCCGAACTATACCACATACGCCTCTGCCCGAGAGACTAAAGATTATTCATACAGACTTAGTTGGCCTGATTCGCGAATTTGAACCAGAAGTTATGTCGGTCGAAAAGTTATTCTTCGCACAGAATGTCACAACAGCGATCGCTGTTTCCCATGCCCGCGGAGTAGTTTTGCTGGCCGGTGAAGTGGCGGGGCTAGAGATATTTGAATACACGCCTCTGCAGATT
Organism: Candidatus Saccharimonadota bacterium; assembly: GCA_018057585.1. Lineage (GTDB taxonomy): Bacteria > Patescibacteriota > Saccharimonadia > Saccharimonadales > JAGPDM01 > JAGPDM01. The sequence continues at coordinate 14,436 of JAGPDM010000002.1, read as the reverse complement.
AAGCAGTCTGTTACGGGCTACGGCAAGGCGACCAAAGCTCAAGTACAAGAAATGGTCAGAGTGCTACTTGAACTGAAAGTTAAACCAACCCCTGACGATGCGGCTGATGCGCTAGCTGCCGCGCTTTGTCATAGCCATCAGAGATAGAATGTTCTTCTGAACAATCTTTTCTTTTGCAAAGTAACAAATTGAATGATACTTGTACCGACAAGTATCGCAAGCTCCTGGGCTGATCCTTCATCTTGAGATGTTCATCGTTATTGAAACAATCATTTTAACAACTCCTTTCAGTCGGCCCGAAGGGCAAGATAAAATGTATTATTGTTTAAATAACATTCACATATCAGGACTCAATCCTTTATGCCCAGACAAAGGAAGTTAACAAATTCCCGCTGGTAGGATTTGGATCAGGTATCTTCGTCATTCTGAGAGTAATTTGTGAGCTTAAATTATAGGTTTCCACTAACTAGGCATTAAAGCTATAATCAAATCTGTAGCCTTATGTCGGAAGGAATGTGCGCTGGTAATTGTGCTGGCTCTAGCGACTTTATCTGGATCTATTTATACGATTCGTCATCGCCATCAAGTACAATTATAATTTTCTTAAGTCATTTTTGACTTGAACTAGGCTTAAGCGGTATTATTAACATCAGTAAACAATAGGGAGTCTTATATGGAACCACAAAGTAATTTTCAACCGGGCTATGGATCGCCTAATGTCCAAGCACCTATGCAGCAATCGCCGTCATACGGCACTCCGACATGGATTAAGGTCACTAGTATTTTAACTTTGGTTTTAACTGTTCTGATGTTGGGTGTTATTGGTTGGCTGGTCAATTCAAGAATTGATCTGAAAAATCAACTATCTGGTATTCAGAAAGATATCAGTGATGGAACAATCTCGGTTGTTCAAAACGATGAAGCACTAAAGAACGTCAAAGAATCAATCACTGTTGAATCTGAGCCAGGTGAATTTGCTGACGAGAGATTGCTACTTGGCAAGGAAAAGCTGCAAAGTGTGATTGGTATCAACACCAGAAACCCAGCCTCAGAGCTACACATAAGAGGAGCTAAGGCTAATGGTGGTGACCCAGATCTACAGCTCGAGAGCAACGACAATAAACAGTCTTGGGTGCTGACAGTCGAGGGTGCTAACAAGAACCGTTTTGGTATTTATAACAAAACATCTAATACCAACCCGTTCTTCATTGGTAGTGGAGCACCAAACGGATCATTCTTTATCGACGACCGAGGCTTCCTAGGGCTTGGAACCGTCACTCCGCAACAGAAGTTACATGTGACTGGTAATGTCCGAATTGATGGCCTGACACAGGCTGGTTTTGCTGACAGAAAAGTCTGCTTCGACAAAGACGGCGTGCTGCGACCTTGCCGAGAACAATAATTTGTAGTCCGGTCCAGCTTTGAGCCATCGCCTGTTATACTTAAACCATGATTGTTAGATTAGTCGGAACCGTAATTGAATTTGACGAGCGTAATATCGTGCTTGATGTTAACGGTGTTGGATATGGCGTGGTGGTATCTAGTGAGCTTTCCGGCTCGATAGATATTTCTAGCGAAACTACTATGTATATCTACGAACACATTAGGGAACAAGAACATACGTTATATGGTTTTAGGTCAAAAACCGACCAGAGTTTGTTCGAGCAGCTTTTGAGCGTTAACGGTGTTGGCCCGAAGGCTGCGCTGGCGGTATTTGATCTTGGCCCTGCTGATAAGTTACGCACAGAAATCGCCGCTGGCAACACCGCCTTTTTAGTCCTGGCCTCTGGTGTTGGCAAAAAAGCCGGTGAGCGGATCATCGTTGACTTACAAGATAAAATGGGTGAATTAAGCCTGATTAGCCAAGCTTCTGGACAACAGCTACCAGTTGGCGACGAAGCTTTAGAAGCCCTTATCTCACTTGGTTATAACAAAGATCAGGCAATGCAGATGCTACGCGGTATTGAAGCCGAAACGACAGAAGAAAAGATCAAACAAGCTCTACGGAAAGGCAACTAGATGTCTATAGATAGAATCACCCAGCCCATTGTCGACGACAATGACGAAGAAGAAGTAAAGATTGAAAACACGTTGCGTCCGCGCGATTTTGCAAGCTACATTGGCCAGAAACGACTCAAACAGAACTTGCAGCTAGCAATAAAGGCAGCTAAGCAACGTGGCGATGCGCTGGATCATGTTTTACTATACGGCCCGCCGGGTCTTGGTAAGACGACTATGGCTTGGGTTATCGCTAACGAAATGGGTGTTGGGATAAAGGCTACGAGTGGGCCGGCAATAGAAAGAGCTGGCGATTTGGCTTCGATACTGACTAATCTGCAAGAAGACGACATTTTATTTATCGACGAAATCCACAGATTGAACCGCAATGTTGAGGAGGTTTTGTATTCGGCGATGGAGGATTACCAGATTGATATTATGCTTGGTAAAGGTCCATCGGCGAAATCCATAAAATTAGATATCCCGAAGTTTACAGTTATCGGTGCCACGACTAGAGCCGGTGCACTAAGCGCACCGTTGCGGGATCGTTTTGGCTTAATCCATCGCTTAGAGTTTTACGAGATTGCGGAAATGGTGCAAATCATCGAGAGAGCTGCGGGTATACTAGAGGTTGAACTGCTTGATGCCGCTGCCAGTGAGATTGCTAAGCGGGCGAGGCTAACACCGAGGATTGCCAACCGGTTACTTAAGCGAGTTAGAGATTATGTCCAGGTTGAAGCTGAGGGTAAAGTAAGCAGTGAGCTGGCTCTAGCAGCGCTAAAGCTACTTGAGATTGACCACTTAGGACTTGATCATGCTGATAGGCGTATATTAACTGCAATTATCGAAAGTTACAGCGGTGGCCCAGTTGGCTTAGGTACGCTAGCAGCACTGACTGCCGAGGAGGAGACTACGATTGAGGATTTCCATGAACCATATCTGATGCAGCTTGGTTTTATTGAGAGGACGCCAAGAGGAAGAAGGGTGACTCCGAAAGCTTACAGACACATGGACATTCAACCACCAAGAGACGCAGGTCAATCTAGCTTGCTTTAACCAATCTATGTAAACCATTACCTGATGGTATAATTAAAAGTAATAATAAAGGAGCTAGGTTGTCGCACAATATTGACATTAGTTTAGATGCCGACGAATTCATCGTGAAGGAAGTCCGACGCCATCCAATTGGGCTAGTGCCGATATTTCTACTCGGTGGTTCGGCCATACTGGTACTATTGTTACTTATTTATGCCGCCGCCTCTAACCCTGGAGTAACAAAGGACATACTGCCAATCAATTTTGTTTATATCACCTTAGGAGCAACAATATTTTTAGCTATACTTTTGACCTATATTGTCGCCGGAGTCTATAGATCTGATGATTTATTAATAACGAATGAAAATTTGATACAGGTCCTACAAGCCAGTCCGTTCTCTAACAAGATATCGCGCACTAATCTTTCAAAGCTGGAAGACGTAACCGTTAACCAAAATGGAATTTTAGCTCATGCTTTTGACTACGGAACAGTCAGGGTTGAGACTGCAGGAGAGTCACAGAACTTTATTTTCCGAACTGTTGGCAAACCAAATGAAATCGCCTCAATAATAGGCAATGCTTCTGAGGAGTATATTAAAACTCATCCAAATGGTAGCTAGAGATTAATTAGATTCAAAAGGATTTTTAGAGTGCGATCCAGAAACTTTTCCGATATCAGGTTTGTCACCAGATAGGTTTACTATTTTCTCTAAGCTATCAGCCTTAAACTCTACTTTTTTACCCAATACGGCATTTTCCAGATTAGCATCATTGCTTAATGTGTCTGATTCAGAAGATATAGCTGAGTTAATTTGTAATAAACTGAAGCCGAGTAATATTAGCATTACGATGGCAACAATAGCTACTCTGCGTTTTATAAAGAACTGAGGCACTCCCGATAGCTTGTGTTTTAAATCGTTCATTGAGCGGTCTTTCCGTTAGATTGGCTAGAAGATTGAGGTTTGCTATTGCTAGTACTAGATTTTGGCGATGACTTTGAGTCTTTAGCGCCGGCAGCACCCGCGGCTGGAACAGCAGACTTTTGGTTTACGAGCACGAGTATATCGATAGTGCCATCAACATTCTTACCCTGATCCTGGCTGTTTAGTGATAGTCCTTCGATGTTAGTAAGTCGGTTGAAGTTCTCTAATGATTTGATGAATGACATTACGTCACTATAGCTACCGCTGACGGGCAGGGTCACCTTCATACCAATCAGCACAGGTACGATGCCAGATGGTGTAGTTTGAGTAGATCGTGACGGAGCTTCGCTGCCACCAGGAAAGCTTATGTCGGAGCCGATATTAACTTTCTTGTCTTTGGCAAGTTTTGAAATTTGATCAATAAATTCTGATTGCAATTTATCTTCAGGGAAAACAGCATCTATATCACCCAGGGCCGACTCGGCCTTTTTCGTCTTGATTGCTAGGCCCTTTAGATGGAAAAGCCTATTGTCAGCCGCTTTTACAAGGCTTTCTTTACTAGACAAATCCTGGCCATTTTTTGCTAATTTTTGGTTAGATAAATACAGACCTCCGATTGAACCAGCCATAGTGAGCAGTAACAGGATTAGCAAGATAAAAAACGTCATTTTTGGTTTCATTTAATCGGTCCTTTGACAGCACCTTTGGCAGGAATAGCCGATTTAGAGCTATTAGTTACTGGGCCATAGGCAGCTTCCGGTGTTTTATAACTAAGGTTAATAGCTACTATGTATTGACCGGCTTTCTCAGGATCTTGCTTAAACTGAAGGATGTCAACAAAAGCGAACCGTTTAGTGTCAGCTAATGAATCATGCACTTTTAGTGCGGTGGCCTTATCTTTGGCTGTAACTTCAAGTTGTAATGGTGAATCAGGCTTACCATCAAGCGAAATCGTTTTAACATTGCTACCTTTTGGCAGAACGTTGCTAAGGTCATATATTAAACTCGAAAATTTAGTAGTTTTCGAGTTTGCTTCAGTTATGGCTTCTACCTTAGAATTTAAATCCTTTGCCTTTTTTTCAACGGCTTTATATTTAGATATTTCTGCTTGCTTTACACCTAGATCTGATTGAGCAGCTTTAGCAAGACTGCTGACATAGAAGTTTCCAGCCAGCATAAGCAAGATCGAAGAGGCTCCGATTATGATTATTGCTATTATAGTCCAGCGCAAAATAGTATTGCGTCTAGAGTAGGCATATTGTCTTTTCAGTTCATCGGGTAGTAAGTTAATCATTTTTTAACTGCTCCACTGGTCTTGCCTACTAAGGCGTTGCCAATAACGTTAGTAAACAAAGTGGTTTCTAGTTTGTTGGGCGCCTGCAGATTCCCCATGTCAATATGGCGCCAAGGGTCAAACGAAGTGACCTTTAAGTCTGTTTGTTTTTGAATAAACTCGTTAAGGCCAGGCATATTAGCTCCGCCACCGAGAATAATTATTTCTCCAATTTTATCGTTAGAATTATTTCTGCCTTGATAATAACGCTGCATTTTCTTAATTTCTAGAATTAGATCGTCTAAGATTGGTTGGCTGTGTTTTAATATTTCACGACCTTGTTTGCTGTCTGGGTTAATTCCATATCTTGCTTTGCCATGGAAAGCTTGGCGTTTAGTAATGTTTAGGTTCTCAATAAGAGTATCAGTGATATCTTCTCCACCCTTTTTTGTGGTGCCGGTCACTCTAATTGTTTTACCGTCATAAACGCTAAGGTCACTCGATCTTGAACCTAGATCAATAACCATAACAGTATCTTTAAGCTCCAGAGATTGCGAGACGGAGCGAACTATCGCTGATAAGCTTGGCTCAATTGCGCTAACTTCCAATCCTAATGCAGCAAAAACTTCAAGATATGAGTCTACGATGTAATTTGGTATTGCCACCATGAATACGTCTTGACTTTGCGAATCATCACTAGTTGCCGCTTCGACTTCGTAATCTATATATAGCTCGTCGATCGCAACCGGTATGTATTGTTCGGCCTCGAGACGTACAGCTCCATCAAGCTCTTTCTTTTCCATCTTCGGTAGCTGAAGGGTACGAGTGTAGCTGAAGGCACTAGGCACCGTTGCTACAACACTATTTGAAACTAGCCCACCAATCAATTGTTCGTCAGCAAGTTGTTTGGCAGCTTTGGCGACTGCCTCAACGTCAGTTATCATGCCTCTATCATCCATGACAGATGGATCGAAAGATGTAAAGCCATAGCCGATAAGCGTTGGTGTGTTGTTAATTTCTAGAAGCTGAACCATCTTGATACTGCCTCGACCAATATCGATGCCAAAAGTAGGTTTCTGTTTATAAAATAACGGTATTTTCATTTTTTCCCAGCCCGAAATGACTACTGGAATTATAGACTTTGCCACCCCAACTTGCAATCTGCTTATGCTGAGTTTGGTCGGGTTTGTTTCATAAGATGACCGTAGCTGATAAAATCTTAGATAAGATGCATACGCTTAAAAAACAGGGGATGATCGATAGGTCTGGCTTTACCACTATAGAGGTTATTATCTCACTCTTTATTATTACTATTTTAATCAGTATATCACTTGGTATTGTCCTGCTGAGTAATCAAATCAATGCCAGGACTCGAGCGTATAGCGAAGCTAATTCCTTGGCATTTTCAAAAATCCAAGAGTACGAGCTTAAAGACTTCGGCGATATTGATAATGGCAACAGTGCAAACAACTATGAGATAGAAGACTTTTCGTCTGAAGTACTGGCGAATGATGAGGTTGAATACACCTCAGCCAGTGCTAAGGTCAGGTCACAGCCAATCTCAGGTTCGCTCAAGAAAATAGTAGTCTTAGTGGTGTATTCCCATCTCAACGAAGCTAGAGAAATTGAATACGCAACCTATATTCAGATGGGCGGGGTTGGTAGATGATCAAAAAAAATCAGTCAGGCTTTACTTTGATTGAGATTCTAGTGATGTTACCAGTCGTCTCTTTCATAATCACCGTTCTCGTCGTTTTAGCTCAGAGAAGCTACTACACGATACTAGCCAATAACGCTGAAACTAACCTTAATCTAGAGGCTCAAACTATACTATTCCCGTTGCAGGATGAACTATTATTCGCAACTGACTATGCTGATACTATATCGAGTACTCTGGCCGATCCATTTGCTCCAACTGGTGGTTGGCGTCATGATTCTGATCCACAGACGCTGATAGTTTACGAAACCACATTAGATAAGCCGAGGCGTGATCCAGACCGTGATTTTGTTTACAAAAGAGACTACGCTTGCGGTAGCTATTACAGTCCTTATAATCCAATCGCAACGGATAATATCATCTATTTTATGAAGCCTAATACCGATAACGATTACTACACTTTGCGTCGTCGGATTCTGACACCACAATATGCAACTTGTGGCACGAATTATCGTCCGCAAACCTGCCCCAGTACTGCTAATTTTGGTACCGGCGGATGTCAGAAGGTTGATACAGTGCTTTCCGATCATGTGATTGATTTCGAGGTAAATTATTTCGACGAGAACAATAATCAGATAGATCTAAGCAACGGCGGTTCGCCACTTTCTGCTGAAAAATTAACCATAAAGCTCAAGCTAGGTAATAGGATACTTGGCAAGACTGTCGATGCCACCTCGACCATAAGTATGAGGAAGATAAACTAATGTTTAAGCTTGAAAGACTCAATAGTGATGGTGCTATTTTGCCGCTGATTATCGTGCTGCTTTCTGTGATTAGTAGCGTCGGCTTGGGCCTGATTCTGCAATCTGGACAGTCGTTTAACACTGCTGTCCATTTTTCTTATAATCAGTTGGCACATGTCACAGCTAAGGCAGCTATAGACTATGCCGAAGAGCAGTATGAACTGAATGCTAGCTACACAGGTACGGCTGAGCAGAATTTAGTAATTACCTCAAAATACAGAACGACTATACAGGTTGAGGTTATACGTGATGAAACCACTTCATCGAAGAGAATTAAAGCTTATGGCAGAGTATACATACCTGAGCAGTCAGCGGCAGCTGATTTTACTCGTGAAATTCAATCAAGCATTATCCGCAACGGCTCTGTAGCTGGAAATCCTGCGGACTATGAGCCAGTAGTATGGCTGGCAGCAAATCAACCTAATTCGCTCTATGCAAGTACCGGTTCAGGAGCAAACTTACTGAATATAAATAGCCTCTACGGATCTAGTGATGCGGACGTGGTCGAGGAGTACGGCGCAGATGCTAAGAAAAATAAGGGTCAACTAGATTTTGGCAATGATGATCTAGAAATGGCTTGGGATGGTAATAATAAGGGTAATCAGATTACAGGATTACGTTTCAGAGGTGTGAATGTACCTAAAAATCAAACCATTGACAGTGCCTATGTTCAGTTTACGGCTGATGAGACTAAAACAGCCGGCAGTGTTGAGCTTAAGGTTGAGGGAATAAATAAGGACAATGCGCCCGCATGGAATGGCAATAATGCCGTGACTAATCCAGCCAAAACAAGCCAGGCGGTTACTTGGAAGCCGCCAAATTGGAATCAGGTTGGTGCAAAAGGGGAGAATGAGCGGATTGATGTAACTGGAATTGTTCAAGAGATTGTTAACCGTACTGGATGGAGTGCCAATAACGCAATCGCCTTTTCGATTTCCTGGGTTAAGGGTAGCGGAGTCCGAACTGCTGAAAAGGGACAGAACGGCGATAGCCCTCAACTGGTTGTTCAGTATGGCTCTGGTGCGACTGGAGACGGCCTTGCGCAGAATGAGGGTGATAGTGTTGGCAAATGGCTAGATAAGTCTGGAAACGGTAACGACGCTAACATTGCTTACGGCAGTGACGCTGTCTATAAAACCAATCAGATCAACGGTTTACCAGCGGTACAGGTTCCGAAAGCTAGTGTCTTCCTATCGAATCTTAGTCCGGCTATGAACAATAATGGCACGACAGCATTTGTGGTCATGAAGCCGAGTTCTGCCAACACTGACTCTGGTGGAAGATTCATGAGTCTGATGAACAGCTCACAAAGCAACGACTATAACACGACTAACGGGGTGGTTTTGATGCAAAGACAATCAACTTCAAGCAGTATGTCTCAATACTATAATGGTAAAACCGGTCAGACTCTGAATAATGCCTTAGATAGTAGCTGGAATATATACTCTTCACGGATCACGAGCCTTTATGTCGAGCGGATGCTTAAGAACGGTAATGATAACTACTCAGATCAAATTACGAGCATGAACTATAATGTGAATCAGCTATACTTAGGCGGCCGGCGTTCAGTCGCATCAGCTTCTGATTTGAGCTCAATGGATGTTGCAGAGGTTATTCTTTATGATCGAGCTTTAGTCTGTGCAGAAACTCAGCAGGTCGAGAATTATCTAGGTTTGATTTATGACATCACGATCGCTAGTAAGATCTGTTGACTTCCACAACTAGCGTTCATATTTAGCGTATTGAAACTAGACTTTATTTTATGCAGAGATAGAATAACTAGTTGCATTTGCCCATTCACCTAGATGTCCAGTCTCAGCTTATTTTATCGGCATAGATTAAGCGAGCCCTAGCTTAATCAGTTAAGGTCGACTTGGAGTTGCTTGCCATGCAATCTGGGACGGATAGACATAGTTTTGATGGACAGCTAGGCTATTCATTCGCAACCGATCAGCTGCTGCCATGAGCTTTAGTAGTGCATCAGCAAGATGCGATTGCATTTGTTTCTTAGGAAAAGGAAGGATTATTCAGACAAGGACTGAAGATCATGGGTGGCTTGATAATTTTCAACGAAACTTAAATCCCTCCAATTGGAGGGATTTAAGAGCTCTTGTAGAACTTTGACTAAATACTAGTTCAAAGCGTTTCGAGAGAAGGTAGAACCGTCTGCCTCTAGTGTTGCGTTCAACACATAGGTAGTACAGTCAGCACCTGTTCCTACAACACTTGCACCTGGGCAAGTTGGTGTGTAGGTATAAGTTTCACTTGCATTTGGTGCAACTGTTGCTTCAGGATTTAGCTCCATTTTTGGAAAACCATCGAGGTCTGCTGCAGCCGCTACATTAGGATAACCACTGTTATCTGTGTAGAAAAGCTCTAATGCCGTGTGAATGCTATTTATGTCATTCTGGCGTTCTGTATCCCGAGCACGCTCTTGGATGTTGCCGAACGAATTTAATACTAATCCGGCAAGAATACCGATTACAACTATTACGATCAACAGCTCAATTATTGTGAAGCCTTCTGATCTATTACGCAGACTTTTCATATTAGTCTACCCTCCCTTTTTATTAATATGTGATACAAGATAAAATCATGTACTGCTATGAGGTTATAACCACTAGCATATTACTGTCAATAGCAATCTTGGTCGTGCGTCTTTATGTCTGTGGTAATCATCTTAACTCTTACGACAAAACATGTCTGCCAGATCTGTTTTGTGTGCAAACTTGGATTCTTATAGCTCAGGTCATAGGCAATACAATTCTTGCTTAGCCAGATCAGTATCTAGATGGTTTTAGTTAACTGTGTGATCGGTCCATAAACACTCAAAGCTATAACGCCGATAATACTACCAAGCACAACGATCATAATCGGCTCTAGTATTGAGGTTAGCGATTCGGTAACCTCGTCAACCTCTCGATCGTAGAAATTGGCCAGTTTGATTAAAACAGTTTCAATATCTCCGGTTTCCTCACCAACTGCCATCATCTGGCTTAGGACTGGTGGAAAATACTTTGATCTGCTTAAGGGAACACTCAACGGAGCTCCTTCTTGTATCTCAATTGCGGCATCAACTAGGACTTGCTTTAAGACTTCATTGCCCAGGGCTTCACCAGTGACGCGTAATGATTCTAGAACATTGACACCTGCAACGTTAAGGGCACTAAAGATTCTGGCAAAACGGGCAATAGCGACCTTGGCTATAACCTTACCTAGAACCGGTGTATTTAGAAGCATTTTGTGGTAAATTGGTCGACCTTTATCACTGTGGAAGTATCGCCAAAGCAAGAAGCCGCCTAGGCCACCAAAGACACCTACGAAAATACCATAATTAACCAGAATCTTACTAATCCCGAGCAGTATATCGGTGTATAACGGCGGGTTGTAATCTTCACCCCCAAGATCAGTTACGATGTCACCAATCTTCGGTACGACACTGGTCATTAAGAAAATAAAAGCTACAAAGGTTATGCTTAAAATTACCATCGGATAGGTGAGAGCACTTTTTAATTTACCTTTGATCTCCGCATCTTTCTCCTGCTGTACAGCTAATCGTTCCAAAATATCATCGAGGATTCCGCCTGCTTCGCCTGCTTTGATCATGTTTACATAAATACTGTCAAAAGTTTTCGGATACTTAGCGACTGATTCAGTTAAGGTCTTGCCACTCTCAACATCTTTAATCACACCAGGCAGGATAATTTTTAGGGCCTTGGATTCTGACTGCTTCTCTAGGGTAGACAAGGCTCTAGTAAGAGATACTCCAGCATTGATCATTGTTGCCAGCTGGCGAGTAAAGATTACTTTATCCTTGCTCTTAACTTTCGGCTCACCAATTTGTGTGTTTAGGCTGAATTTACTAGCACCGGTTAGGCTAATAGGTTTAAAGCCCTGCTTAACGAGCAGTTCTTTTGCGGCCATCTTATCGTTAGCGGTCACTGTGCCCTTGCGTTTTAGACCATCACCACCCAACGCTACATATTTAAATTTTGTCACTTGGTGTTCTCGTTTATTGCTGCATATTTAGCATACTCACCATAAGAGGTTTGCACAAACAGCTTATGGTATAATTAGACAAATGAAAAAACACAAAAAGCTTGGTGAGTTAGTCTAGATGCGAATACCAGATTCGATGATTGTTGATCTGCTTGTTGACTCTGGCAAGCTCGAAGATGGAGCAGTTGAAGAATTTAAAGCCGAGGGCCAGAAGGATAAAATATCGCTGCAGTCTCTAGCTCTTAAGAAACAGATTCTTAGCGAAAAGGATCTGACCAAACTCTACGCCACTGAGACCAACACGCCTTATGTTGAATTAGCTGGTCGGAAAATAAAAAAAGAGACCCTAAACAAAATACCTGAAAGAATTGCTCGTAAATATCGAGTAATCCTCTATGATTATGAAAACCAGATCCCTCGATTAGCCATGGAAGATCCAGACGATCTTCAAGCAATAGACTTTTTGCAAAAGCAGCTTGGTATGGACATGGAGATTTCGATCGCTAGTGGTCATGACATCCAGGTCGCACTTGACGACTACAAGGGTGAGATAGGCAGCGAAATCAGCAAAGTGACCGAGACTCATAATGAAGCAAAGCCGGAAGTTCAAGAAGTTAGAGAGGAGGACATCGCCGAGGATAGTCCAATTGCCCAGACGGTCAATCTTTTAGTTGAATATGCAATCAAGCAAAAGGCCAGCGATATCCACATTGAGCCTAGGGAAAACATGGTTCAGGTGCGATATAGAATTGACGGTGTTTTAAGAGAGGCTAATAAGCTACCAAGTAATATTTCGGCTGCTCTGATTAGTAGAATCAAGATTCTATCTAATCTTAAGATCGACGAACATCGAGCACCACAAGATGGGCGTTTCAAGATTGATATCAATGGTCAGCTTTTCGCCTTGCGTGTCAGCACTTTGCCAATTATGGATGGCGAGAAGGTGGTCATGCGTATACTAAACGAATCAGCCAAAGCTTTAACACTTGAGGAGTTAGGTTACTGGGGCTATTCCCTGAAGGCGATTCGTGATGCGATTACTCAACCACACGGAATAATACTTGTAACTGGGCCAACTGGTTCTGGTAAATCCACTACACTTTATTCAGTCTTGAATCTTCTCAACACCCCTGGAGTTAATATTTCTACAGTCGAGGATCCAGTTGAATACCGTATTCCTGGCACGAACCAGACCCAGGTTAATCCCAAGGCGGGTATGTCTTTTGCGAATGGACTGCGGGCTCTTTTGCGGCAAGATCCGAACATTATTATGGTTGGAGAGATCCGCGATGCTGAGACTGCGAATCTTGCAATTCAGGCAGCTCTAACAGGGCATCTAGTCTTTAGCACTCTTCATACCAACAATGCCGCGACAGCCTTGCCGCGCCTACTTGAGATGGGGATTGAGCCATTCCTGATCGCTAGCACGGTTCGAGTTGTTATTGGCCAAAGGCTTGTTAGACGGCTAAATCCGTCTATGCGTGAAAGCTATGTTCCGGAAGAAACCGAGCTTGATGAGATAAAAGGACTATTTAAGATCGATGATGTAGTTGCCCAGGCGAAACAGGCAGATGAACAGCAGTCGACCGACGTTAAGGGCTCCGGCGAGCAGACAGAAGAATTGCATGTCGATAACAAATTGTCGCTTTGGCGAGGTAAAGTGCCAGCAGATGCACCTCCAGGTACGAATCACTTCAAGGGTAGAATTGGTATATACGAGGTATTAAAAGTCACAGACGAAATTGAAAAGATGATTGTAAATAACGGCACTTCAAATGATATGCAGGACATTGCTATCAAGGATGGGATGGTCACTATGCAGCAAGACGGTTTCGTCAAAGCGATTCAGGGAATGACAACAATCGATGAGATTATGAGGGTTACTAGAGAGTAGGTTTTCTTTCCAAAGAAACAAACTAATGCTACTTGCACCGGCAAGTAGCTCAAGCTCCTGGGCTATCGTCGTTCTTTATAATCTCATCGTCATAATAACAATGGATTCAACAACTCACTTCGTTCGGCCCACAAGGGGCGGAGTTGAATCCTTCTATTGTTATTATGACATTCGCTTATCAGGAAGCTCCTCTTTATGCCCAGACGAAAGTAAGTTAACAAATCCCCGCTGGTAGGATTTGGCATGTTTAGGAATCCGCTTCTGGCGGATTGGTGTAGATTTTTAGTTCTACTCTGGTGTCGATAATTGGGGTAAAAATAGACAAACAGAACTTTTTGGAAGACGAGAGGCGCAAGGGCGCGAGGAGAGGGGTTGTGTAAACATGCGATGACGCACATAAAAAACCTCCTCTCCAGACATCTTGTTTTCAGCTGAACGGAAACAGGATGTAGCCTCCCAGCATGTGCTCTCTCAGGGCGGATATGGTCCAGGACCGAGCGTGTGGAGGGTTTCCCTCATACTCAGCGGCATCATCGAACCAAGAACTTATCACCTCGGGAGTGATGTCGATTTCCGACGATAGATCACAAGCAATGAGGCTCGCGACACAACGGATGTAACGAATTGTCATCACCGCCTGATCGTCGCCACCCAGCAGTCGGCTCAGCTCTCCGCAGAACTGATTGAACTCATCGATGTTTCTCCAGACGACCAGGCGGGCGCCGTGATTCTGGCGGAGCATCATCCACCAGCGGGTGATGGCCATCTCGATAGCGAGAATCGAGTCTGGTGTCTGCCTATAGAGGCTAACGAAAGCCTTTCGGTGGGCTTTGATGCGCTGCGCTGTGCACGCT
>JAGPDM010000055.1 GCA_018057585.1 Candidatus Saccharimonadota bacterium | reverse complement strand
GGGCTGAATAGCCCTTGCTGTTTAATATTTGTATTTCGCTACGCTCATCATTAGATAACTTTGGTGCTTTCTTCATAACATACATCTTCTGTCATAGGGTGTCCTGATTCAAAACGGAATGGAGGAAGTAAAGAAAGGAACGTAAAATGGCAAATGATCGTGGACGTCAAGCAAGAAGTATGGCGAATTTTTATGGAAGAAGAGGCGATAACGCAAATTACAGCAGATGGAATTTATGTGCAATGAAGTTAGGATCATAGAAATATCTGTCTAGGCAGTCGTTTTAATTGACTCGATAAAGAACTGAAAACTTATCGGACTTTTTAAATCACAGTTCTAATTTTCCATGAGAATATCTCATTTCTCTGTCCATTTCGTTAAATGCCTTTGTGAACGCTTTCAGAAATATGCTTTATTTTCCTTTTTTGTATTAATTAACTCATCGTGATATGACCACAAATCTTGTCGCATACCAATTAGCTGTATTTTTGGAAATGTATTGACAAATATAATGATTAAGATATAATGCTTGTGTTAATACAAAAAAAGGAAGTATATGGGAAGAAAAGCAAGGAACGCTAGACTAGAAAGAGACAAAGCAGCTGGTATGTACGCAAAGACGGGGAATATAAATTACTTGAAACGGTGGAATAATTTTAGAATTTGTCACCAAATATTGAGCGACCGAGATCTTTAGTAGAGACCGAGTAATCGAAATATGATGCTATACCTGTAAACGATTTATATGATTGCCCGATTACCTGATTATGCCATTTAGAGATTTCGCTAAACCTATTAAAGCGTTGAAAGTTACTCTATATTTTGCGGTCAGGCATCTGATTTAGATTGAGATTTATCTGATGTTGTTCAGCCAACTAACTAAACTATAATATATTTTATATGAAAATTATTGGAATTGACGAAGTTGGACGTGGATCGCTAGCAGGGCCGATGGCCGCTGTAGCTGTTTTGATTGATGACAATTTTAGAGTGGAGGGCGTGACTGATTCTAAAAAGATAACTCGTAAGAAGCGAGAAATGTTGTTTGCAGAGATTCAGAAATCAGCGATTTGTATTGGTATTGGCTGGGTGTCAGCACGGGAACTAGACGAAGTCAGCCTAACTGAGGCGAATCGGCTCGTCATGCAACGTGCATTGAATGAAGTAGATCAAGAATATGATCGACTCTGTATTGATGGCAACTATGCGTATATAAAAAATGCCGAATGCATTGTGAAGGGCGATATCAAGGAACAATCAATAGCGGCCGGATCGATAATTGCCAAAGTTTTGCGTGATCGTTACATGATTGCAATGAGCAAGATCTATCCGGGCTACGGCTTTGAAACAAACGTTGGTTATGGCACTAAGAAGCATTTAGAAGCGATTGTAAGTCTTGGCAAAACTAAGATACATAGGAAAAGCTTTCTCCATTAGCTGTACTCTACGAGGCACGTAAAATGATATTAATTGAACCAACCTGATAGAACTTTGCTTACATGTTCAAATATTAAGATAATACCCGATAATGTCGACTGTCACGCCAGCAAAAATGTATAATCATTTTGTGGCTAAATCTACTACATCTATTGGCAGGGAGGCAGAAAGGGCCGCTGCTGAATATCTAGAAAAATTAGGATTTAGAATAGTTGTATTCAACTGGCGTACCAGACGGGCTGAAATTGATATTGTCGCTGAAGAAATTAAGAAAATTACTTTACTAAAAAAACAGAAAATCATTCATTTTGTTGAAGTTAAATATCGCAAGACATCAGATTTTGGTGATGGACTAGAATATATTACGCCGAAGAAGCTAATACAGTTGGAGTTTGCAACGAGTGAGTGGGTGCATGAGAATGAATGGGCTGGAGATTATCAGATCGACGCTATAGCCGTGTCTGGCAATTCTGCGGAAGGCTGGGGGTTCGATTACCGACCGAATGTAGTCTGCTAAATCTGCATATCAAAAAAGCTTCGAACCACCTCGGAGTCTCGAACTTTCCAAGCAGCTTTGGTTCTGATCTGTTCTAGGCTTTGTTCCAGCGAGCGATTTATACCAGTTTTGTCTTTACCATCGAAGAAAGCTTCAACTTCCTTTGCTTTAGCTTCGTCATTAAATGCTCCTATACCCATAACGAAGTAGCTGTAAAGATGGCCACTGCCAAAGGACGATTCTATCCAGTCCCAGTTGTCTTGTTGCCATTGCCAGATTGCGTCTCTAGAGTGTCTGTTACCAAATAATCCAAACACCCAACTAATGACATCTTGCTGACGAACGTCGTCGGACTTGATCAAGCTAAGTGCCTTTTCTATGGCGTGCTTATCTTTGAAGCTACAGAGCGCACCTGCTAGACGGCGCTTTTCTTCTGCCATTTGTTCGTTTCTGTATTTTTCAAAAATCTTATCAAACAGATCTACGCCGCCATCGCGGGCGACAGCTGAATATACTATACCTCGTAGGTTGGGGTCGATCTGCTCTGAATTATCTATGTATTTATTAAATAGTTCACTTGCTTTTGTAACCGCATCAGGTAAGCGGTGTTTGGCGGCAAGTGCAATAATGATATTCCTCAACATGGTATCGAAGGCAGAATCAATAGCACTAGCTTGCCAGCCGATGCGGTCGTATTGAGTCTGTATTAGGTTTTGTACGTACTTATCAATTTTCGGCCTAAGCTCATCATCTCCAAACGTAGCACTGACATTTCCTAGTCCGCCGGCAACAACATCCCAGACTGTGTTGTTCGTGATTTTACTGTATTTTTGCGTCAATTCTAAGGCTTTATCTGTCTTTAATAATCCCGCTCGTGATAACGAAAAGGCATCATCAATTAGTCCCATTCGGTCTAAGTCGCTAAGTTTGTCGCTCTCGACGTTCTCAACCAGCTTAGCCATTTGAGCTTCTGAATACTTAACTCGGTATATGCCGTACTGATCAATGTTTAATTTGAGCTTATCTAGCCTGTAGCCCGTTTTTGATTGATCAAAGAATTTGTCTTCCAACGCGATTGGCCAAACGTTATCATCTTTACTGTTTGCTCGTTCTTTTGGACTTGCAAAAAATCTAGTTTGCTCAAGCGAATCATCTGTAACAGTAACTATTGGATGGCCGGACTGTTTTACCCAGGCTCGCATAAAGCTATCAACAGGTTTGCCACTAGTTTTAGCCAGTGCGTTCCACAGATCGTCACCAACTGCATTGGCATATTGCTTAGAATCCAGATAATTATGCAGTCCAGATCGGAAGTCATCATTGCCGATGTAGTTATGTAGCATCCTCAGGACTGCAGCACCTTTGCCATAAGTGATTGCTGGATCGAAGTGCTCGTTGATATCTTTAGGATCTTCTAGCGGTGCATAAATAGAGGTTGTTTTACTGTTGCAGTCCGCGTGTAAGGCAGGGAAGTATTCGTCTTCCATGAAAGACTCATCAAAGCCAAGTTCTGGGAATATCTCGTTACAACTATAAAAAGCCATGAAGGTTGCAAAGCTTTCGTTCAGCCATAAATCATCCCACCAGTTCATAGTCACTAGGTTGCCAAACCACTGATGGGCTAGTTCGTGAGCAATCACCTCAATTACACGTCGCTTTCCTGCTAGACTGCTCTTTGATTCGTCAAACAACATAGCTGTTTCGCGGTAGGTGACAAGACCCCAGTTTTCCATGGCACCAGATGCAAAGTCTGGAATTGCCACCATATCTAGCTTAGGAAGTGGATAATCAATACCAAAATAATTTTCATACCAATCGATTGATTTGATGGCTACATCCAAACTAAATGGCAATTGACTGGCGCTGTTTGGAATCGCAAAAACATTGACTTCGATTCCACGGGCAGTCTTACCACTGAGCTTAGCCAGATCACCAACAACGATTGCCACCAAATACGAAGACATTTTAGGCGTTGTTTCAAAAGCGGTTGTAACACGACCGCCTAAAATAGACTGATCTTTAATCGGAG
>JAGPDM010000054.1 GCA_018057585.1 Candidatus Saccharimonadota bacterium | reverse complement strand
TCACCATTAAAAACGCTCAGTCATCGGCTGGGCTTTTTTAATGGTGGCTTTCTAGCGAAAGCGCGAAACCGTAGGGTTCAGAATTCTGTCAAATCTGTGATTTGTACAGAATATAGCTAGATGTTGGAATAACGAAGTTAATCTAACATCGTGCGTTCGACCGTAGGGATCACCATATTAAAACGCCACCGAGAAAAGATGGTTTTTTTAAATATGGTGCCTCTCTCCCGAGAGGTCGAACTCGTAGGGTTCGCATGCTGTCAACGAAGATTGACAGCATTTAGTAGATGTCGGAATGTGGCGAAGCCATAGTCTGGCATCGTACGTTGGACCGTAGGGATCATAACTCTTTAGTGAAAATTATTATAAATATAAATTTCCAATGACAAGTAGCTAAACTCAAATTAATCTACAGGCTAGTTTCCAATATTGCTGGAAAACAATCTATAAATTAGAAAAAATGATGGGTATTACTTGAGATGCTTGGTGGGTTTGAGGTGATGAAAAGAGGCTGAGTGTTGAACGTAATGTTCAGCAGTTTAACTCTAGATTCGACCAAAACAGTTCAACGCGTAGCAGCTCCCTCGGAACCCAGCTTGCACACAAAGGCGCATTCTGGGCCCGAGGGCTGCTGCGGTGTTGCCGCTAAACGAGAGGCTTTGCGTCGGAGTCGCTGGGGTCTTCGCCACCAGTTCCAGCAAGGAACATCAAGCCGGCATCGAGGAGCGCGTCCATTGGGGAGGTTCGTGAGTCGCCAGGGCCTGAACCGAAGAAGAAGATCTCGACTTCAAAAACTTCTCCTGTAGGTAGCGCTCGCGTGATGACTTCATAAACCTCATCGCCGTCGGTGACCATCTCGTAGGTGAAGTCAAGAGATCCGACCATCTCGTAATAGAGCGAATCGGTCTCAATTACATCTGAGACGACTTCACCTGTCGCGGTACTTCTGAGTGTTGTCATTGTAGTCTCGTTCTGCCTTTCGAGGTGAAATCCTCGAGGTTATTGGCGGAAACCTCCCATCAAGCACAGTGTGCAATCTGGCTTTAAATCAAAATAAAAGATTTAAAGCTAAAGCCAGATCACAACCGTAATACCCATCATGTTAATGGTGCGTGCAAGCAAAATGCTTGCACTGCTCAACCGTGCTTTGACGCACAATTGCATCTCTTAAAATAACATAAGTGTGATAAAAAGTCAATGCCAGATAGAACAATCACGTAGTTGAGCTGGTTTAATCGGCAATCCTAAAAACTAGTCGCAAAATTTTGCGATTAGTTTGGTTTCTAATGGCAGCCATGATCTGTTCATGCGCATAACGGATGGTTGTTATCTGGCTGGGCGATTTAGCGCTAATAACGAGCTCGTCACGCTTGGTTATCTCGCTAGCACGAGCCACGCCATTGCCGAATAGCCTATTTAGTTCAAGCTGGATTAGTTTTAAATCGTCTCCCCTGCCAGTGTCTAAATTGTCAGCCTTTTTGAGCAGCAAGTCACCGATTGAATCGGCCATTACTAACTCGGCTTGCCGATTAGCTGGCGGACGATTTCGACTAGTTTTTTTGGAGTTAGCTCGGATATGACAAAGTAACCATCAGCTTCAGCGCTCATAGCTTCTTTCGATTGTTCGTCCTCAGAATAGTTAGTGGTGATGATTATTTTGGTATTGGCCAGGCCCTTGCCATCGCTACCGCGTAGTTCTCTTAAGATTTGCATACCGTCTTTATCATGCATCCAGAGATCAAGAATTATTAAATTGAAGTTATTCGCTTTAGCGATCGGTAAGGCTTCTTCGCCGCTGTAAACAGCTAGCACATTAAAGCCGGCGTTAGTTAAGGCCCGAGCGTACATCTCACTTATGAAATGATCATCTTCGATACATAGAATTGTTTTTGATCCAGCCATGATCTGTTTTGATTATCCCTTTATTATTACTAGGTTCCGACTCTTGCTTCGCAAACGATGCCCATGCTGGCAAACTAAATGCGAAGGTACTTCCTTCACCCTCTGTTGATTTAACCCAAATGCGACCACCATGGGCTTCTACGATTGATTTACTTAAGAACAGGCCAATGCCCGTGCCGCCAAACTTGCGCTTGCGGTGATTACGGTAGAACTTAGTAAACAGATTTTTAATCATTGATGCTGGCATACCGATACCATCATCGATAATATGAGTTTCGATAGTATCTTCTGATTCATTATAGCTTGTCTTAACAGTGATATGCCCGCCCTCGCCGGTAAATTTAATTGAATTACCAACTAGGTTATTAATAACGATCGGTAAGAGATTGGAATCACCTGCAGCGTGCGGCAGAGTGTGCAACAAGTCTAGCTTAAGCTTACGATTGTTCGCTTTAGCAATTTCCTGAAGTACGGTGGCGGTGTCACTGATAACGCCATTTAGATCGGTGTCGGCGTGATTAACGATGACTTCGCCATGATCAATCTTGGATATCTGTAGCACATTTCCAATAAACATTGCTAGCTGCTCGACAGAAATATCCATTTTTTTGATGAAGGATTTCTGCTCGTCATCAAGCTTATCTTTGATTTCGTCCTGAATTATCTCGAGATATCCGCGAATAACAGTAATTGGTGAACGTAGCTCGTGAGCAGCGATTGCAACAAAGTCGACTTTACGATCGTCATTCTGCTGTTCGCCAGTTCGGTCGATGATAATCAAAACAGTTTCTAGGCCGGTAGTATTCGAGCTGTTGTAATGGGCTACGATTTCTAAATTACGTTTACGACCCTTTTTATCTGTTAGCTCAACATCAATCCATTTCTCATCGACGCCAATAGTGGTTGCTTCGGCCTCATCTAGCCACTCCTCAAGAAAATCGTGATCATTGATTTTTAACTCAGCAATATCTGCAAGCTGGTTGCCTAGAGCATCATCACCTTTAGTGCCAAAAATAATCTGCGCTGCATGGTTGTAGGTGTTTATATTCCTGTCTGAATCGAGCGCTATCACACCAACGCTTAGCTGGTCGATCAATGCTTCTAGATGGTCTTTAGCTTTCTGGGCCGTTGCACGACGAGAATTGTTCTTTTCTACGAGATCGTCGATAACCGAGTAGACTGAGCGCATTAACAGTTTGCTTTTGGCTGTTTTATCTTTGGAATGAGTCTCAGGGTCAATGGTCTGTAACTTGAATAGCTTATCGTGGATCTTCTCTAGTGGTTGGGCGAGTGGTTTGGAGGCAATATAACTACTCAGGCCAGTAAAAATGACTGTTAGAAAGGCAGTTATAACTATGTCCAACTCAGTTTCAAACGCCGAGAAGGTTTTAAGTAGCATAAAAACCAAGACAGCGAATATAACAGTTATGCTTTGGACTAGACTCAACCAGATTGTATACTGGCTTCTAATTTTGCTGGTATGATCTTTTTCTTTTGACATTTCTAACCTTAATTATAGCTGACACTTCGGCTTTTAGGCACGGCCTCTATCCATGTTCGGCCCGGATTGAGCTTTAGTGGTGTGCCGTCAGACTTTATAAATTTAATCTGGTCTTCTCGTGATTTTTTGCTCCATGTTCCAGTATAGCTTGTTCCATCTTGAAATACTTGTGCTTCCCCACCCTGCAAGGTTCCGTAAACTGAATGTCCATCAGCTTGCGTGAACCAATCGATCTTCATGACTACAACCACATCAACTGATATTTGCTTATTACTCTCCCTATCTAGATGTGGCTTACCAGCTAGATTACGGTTGTAATTATTGTTGGCTTTATTATAGGTGTAGTTGACCCTAAATAGTGGCGCTGAGAAATCTATTTTAATAGAGTTTGCATCAGGAACTTCCTTGGCCTGTGGTTTTTTTCGTTCAAGACTAGTGAAATCACTAGCTTCAAACTGCTTCTTCTTCGAGACCTTATCTAGCAGTTCGGTTTTCGTGTACATGTTATGTGGAGCATATCTATCTGAGGTTCTAAAAAAGTAGGCACCATTACGGAATTCGTCTAAATCTCTGAACGCAGACAAGCTTCTCGCCTGTTGCAAGGCTTCTTCGCTGCC
>JAGPDM010000022.1 GCA_018057585.1 Candidatus Saccharimonadota bacterium | reverse complement strand
GCATTCTCAGCCTTCCAATCTAGGCTGTCGCAGATTAATAAGTAAGCTGCTTATATTTTAGATAAAGTGGAACATCTTCTAGAAAAGTATAACAACAATAATCAGCTTATGATTGACCTCTAGTGACTTTAGTCGATATAATCACTGCTACACTCCTACAAGAGTCGTGAATAATCCTGGGTAGCTCAATGGTAGAGCATCTGACTGTTAATCAGAGGGTTGCCGGTTCGAGTCCGGCCCCAGGAGCCAAGAATGACTTTTAGTGTCAGACGTAAGTACCGATAAAGGCTTCAACAGATTGAGTTGGAGCTTTTTTCGTTCAATGTGAGGTTCGCAAGTACAGCACGTAAAATTTTGTTTTTTTGTGATGGTTGCGAACTCTCAAAGATATTCTTAGCCTTTGATGATAGTTCTAACAGATATGCAGATGTTAATTGGAAGGACGTATCGTTGTTTGTGTACTCAACCAACTTACGGTCAAGGTCTTCCATTTCGGTCTTATATTTCATTACATATTTGTCATAGTCATCAACAGTAATTCGTCGCTGATTCCTAGTAGTTTCATTATTTGAGGTTTTACGTCTTCGTCTTTCATTACATCTTTGTACCTACTAAGTAGTTGTGAAGTATTATACAATAATGTTATATGACAAACGATGAACTCTCGGAGTACCTAACACTAAGCGAAGTCAGTAAAATGCTGAAGGTACATCCAAATACACTACGAAATTGGGACAAGAACGGTACTCTCAAACCTATACGGTTGGGCGAGAGGAAGATACGGCGGTATAAGAAAGAAGATGTAATAAAGTTTTTGGAGACCAGCCAGTAGAGTAAACTTTAATAATAAAGGATGTAGCAAAGATGGAATTACCAGAGCGGTCAGCGAAAGAAACGCTAAACGAATCAAAACCACATAGTAAAGAGTTGCCACTTGAACTTCAGGCACTAATAAAAAGTACACGGACGTCCGCAATCATTATGGTCTTTATTTCCATAATTTCTGTTTATTTCATTCCTTGGGCGGTGTTTTACATCGTTCTAGCTTCTAAACTTAAGCCAGAAAAACTTCCCAGTCAAAAACTAATTAAAGGTGCTGCTATCGCAACGTTACCACTATGTCTTGGATTTATCCCTATTCTTATTGACATTGAGTTTTGGAGAATGAATAGGCGCCTAAAGGAATATGAGGAAGACGGTGTAAGTGCATTCATCTCAGATAAAGAATTTCTGGCAGGTGAGCCAAAGCGAAAGAGGCGAAATAGAATTGCTTGGACTATCCTTCTTCTAATTATTGCGATTTTTGTAGCGTTAATAGTCATCGGGGTGTCATCTGACAGCAACAGTTCGAATACAAGTACAGGCGGAACTTCTAGTATTCTGACAAACGAAGCACTTACGCCGTATAATTCAGTTGAACACAGCTTTAAGGTTGATTTCCCTGGATTTCCTGAAACCGAAAGGGAGACATTACAGTCTGAGGGGTACTCTATACCTTATACGGCGTATACAAAAGACACAAGCGATGGAGAGGTAGTGTATATTGCAGCTGTTTATGATTATTCTGGGATTGAGCTAAATGAGAACGGAGCATTAGAGGGTGCTGTAAACGGGGCTGTCCAAGGAACTGAAGGTGCTAAGTTAATATCTAGTCAATTTACTACGTATAAAGGATTTAACGCAATTGACGCTTACTATACTGCACCAGTAGAGGGCAAAACCTATGATGCTCATATTAAAGGTATTATAAAATCTAAAAAAATGTATGCTCTCTTTGGTGTTGGAACTACCAAAACTGAGTTTGATAAATTTGTAGGGAGTTTTAGCTTTACTAAATAAAGATTATGGAAAAGTCATTAACAGGTATATTTAACACGTTACTCGTACCAATACTGATACTAGATTTTTTGGGTGGAATAGTAGGATTTATCTGGCTTGCCATTTATGGTGAATGGGGTGTAATCATCGGTGGCTTCCTCTACATGTTTTTAAGCACCTTCATAATAAGCATATTACTATTACCTAGTCTACTTCTGGTAGCTCCAGTAGCGTATTTTGCTGAAAGAAAGCAATATCTTGGGCTAGGTATATTTGGGTTATTAAACGCCTCATACGTGGCAATAATAATCTATTTCACCTGTGCTTGGATGCTTCAGTCGTATACAAGTTCTGTTCCTGACGGTAATTCAATCTTGCCGTACTTGCTCTGGGGTTACTCAATTGCAACAGCACCCTGGGCATATATGGCGAGTAAAGAAGGTGAAGAAGCTACAGGTACTTTTACAGCATTATTCCTTACTAAACTCGGCTTACTGGTGGTTGTCATATCTACAGGTTTTTTGAATGTAAGTCTTGATACAAGCCTTAATTACTTTGCCTTCATAATGTTTTTAGAAGTATTTTTCACGGCTGGTTTAACTGCCTTAATACTAGTATCTGTTGAAAAATCAGATAATGAATTCGATGAAACAAGGGATATCATAGACGTTGAACCCGACTTAAAGGACGATGATTACATAAATAGAGACAATATTGATATAGGAGGCGATAGTTCAATTTTACTTGTCGGCGAAACTGGAACTGGTAAATCGGAATTGGTTCATACTTTGTTGGAACAGCTCAAATCTTCTTATACGCAAGACGAAGTTAATTTCGTCCTTTTTGACCTTAAGCAAGTCGAGTTTCAAAACGAAGGTGTTGAATACCTATATAAAGATGTAATAACTAGTGTGGTTACAGGCGTAAGAGTGTTACGAGAACTCGTAGAGCAAGCAGACCTTAGGATTAAAAAGAAGCAAAAGTTTCCAGCAATTGTAGTTTATATTGAAGAGTGCGATATAGCTGCAAAACATCAAGAAAAGTTTGATATGCTAATGATTTCACTACTAGATAAAGCTAAGAAAGCGAATTTTTGCATAATTTATTCAACCAGTCGGGTTTCTAAAGAAACCGTAGGCTATGAGTTATTGAAACATTTTGAAATTATATTGGCATCTAGGCTACCCATGGGGTCAATAGAATATCTTGGAATTGACGACACTAGGAGTATTAGTGGATACGACTTCATCAGAATTGATAATCAGCATATTACTCGACAATCACAGCCAAAATCTGCAAAGATAGAAAAGCCTGGGGTAGCTAAAAATGGCAAAAAGCGTTCGATTAGTAAAATCTTAGATGAAAATAATGATGACGAGTTGAGCGATTGGGAAACAATAAAAGATAAGGAGTAATTATGTCTACAGTAAAAAACTATCAAAAAGAAATCACAAATCACTTAGAGTTTCTTGGCTATGAACTTGACGACTTGAAAGTTAAAGAAGGCTTTACGTATATCGCAAAAAAATCAAACAAGTCTACGTTGTTAGTTCGCATATATAATAATACCTGCATATTGACTACACGCTGGAGTGGATTCCAGGTTAAAGCCTTAAAGAGCAAAGATTTCTTTGAGATTATGAATGACATAAATCGGGAAAATATGGGTAAATGGTACTACGAAGTTAATGAAGAAAAGAACTCCATCACCATACTCACAGAAATGGATTATTACGACTACGAAAAAACTACTTTCGGCACATTAGTTGAAAACCTAGAAAATGAAGTTCAAAGAGAACTACAAAAGTTCAGTAAGTTCATGGAAGATTAGGCGTGGAAAGCCCAAAGCAAGAAAGACTAGAGAAAAGTGAAACGAAGTAGACATCTGAGAGATACATACACTAGAACGTCAAAAAAGGAGTACTTAGAAAGGGTTAAGACTCGTTTACTCAATGGTATTGAAGCGTATTCTTCAACGATTGACGAAGAAGATTTAACCTTAGACTTCCAAGATAAACTATTGAGTTAGGTGGGTATATGATGCCTGAATTTGTTAGAAAAGATTTTCCAAAAGATGAAGTTTATAATCGTTGGCTGTCTGCACTACGAAAACTCGAAGAATCGACAATATCAACAAGTGCAGAAGATAGGCAAGCGTCCGATAATTCGCTTGATATGGGGTATAAGTTGTTTCCCGTAATAGATTCCATAAGCACTACTTTACTGAATAGCAATGGACGAAAGTATCTTAAAGAACTTGGGTATTCAGACGCTGAAGCAGATTTAACTTACAGGGCTCTGAGAAACGGTATTCTTCATGGTATGTCGCCTCGACGACTAATCTATGAAGACGGTGAAGTGAGTTGGTCAATATTTTCTAGCTCTGGCTCTGGTGGTTTTATCCCCCATCATCCTGGAGATGAATACTTTCCCGCAGACAAGGGAATAGAATACTTTCAGACTTCTGACGGTGAGCATATGATTTGGATTACCTATGACAAGTTGCTAATGCATATTAAATACGATCTTGAAAAGCGAAAAAGAGAAGATGACAGAGAAACAATCGGTCTAGTTATTGGAGAGAAAATTTCCGAAAAAAGAAGAACTGCACCAATTAGAACAACTGAAGATATGTAGAACTGCATATTCATATATTCAAAGTAACTAAACCCTGCTTTATCTCAGTTATAGTTTCCTCTATAGCGGTAATCTAGTTTGAAGCTTTTGACTATACATTAAGACGTCAAAATTTCTTTAATCTCTAGAACTTTCCCTTTTTCATAATCAAAGCTAACAGTTCGCAACGTGTCCGCTAATGCGAGCCAAGAGTATATGCTTTACAGACTATCCAGTAAGTATTCATGATACTGGGTTTTTTTATTGCTTAAAGCCTAATGCAATCAATCCTGCTTCTGTCATTTCGCCATTTTGAACAAGCTCCCTGGCATGCACAAGATTTCGCTTCGAGGTTGTACCTTTAGTTTTTCGTGGTGTAAATTTTTGATAATAAGAAATCGCATCGCCTTTGTGCCGTAAACTTTCACTCCATCCAAAACATAGTCCCTGGTCCAATAAGTCTTCGAAGCTTATAGATCTTCTATTGCTACCTACCTTAAACATTCGTATCCATATTCCGAGCGAGTTGTTATGGTTAGAATCTAGCCACTCTCTTAGTGCAACTTTCGTATCAAATTCAATAAGATCTAAACCCAAGTAGCTACTCATGTTAAGTATTATAACAATTCTATTCCGTGACATTAACGGCAAGCCAAGACGAGTTAGTTGAATCAAAGTCTAGCAACATTCACGCTACTAGACTTTTATACTTTTCTTGCAATAATTATACTATGGATAAGGACGTAGAAAAGTATCTCGAATTAATTTCGGACGCTAATCGGAAAAACGATATGCGTATATTATTGGAACTAATCGTAAGTATTAGTAATAAACATCCAGAAATGTGGGGACCGAGCATTATTAGCTTTGGTTTGTATAAGTATAAGTATGAATCAGGTCGTGAAGGTGAAGCGCCAAAGATTGGAATATCGAACCGAAAACAAGCGATTGTGCTATACGGGCTGCACATCTCAGATAACGATCACCCTAATAGTAAGTTGCTAGAGAAACTTGGTAAATACAAAACTGGCAAAGACTGCCTCTACATCTCAAAACTAGATGACATTGATCTAGAAGTCCTGAAAGAGATCATCTTCAATGCAAGTCCGCGACCTGTAAGCTGAGCCAAACCAAGGTGGATCTACGTCCGGTAAAGATGTTATTTATCAGCTGAATAAAGACACTGCTAAGTTTGGTGAAGAATATAATAAAGAGACTCCAGACATAGCCCTGCTTGTAGATGTGTCAAAGAAAATAGAAGGTTCACTAATGGTGCTCGGTACGCTTTCTATATTAAGTGAAGCAGAATCCTGTGCACTAATTGATGAGTTGCATGATTTTAATTTCTGACTAGTTCTAAGCTTTATCGGTGAAGTGAGACTTGGTTCGGGTATAAAACCAGGATTAAAAACGGACTAGACAGCGAATATTTTGCCGGCAATTATACCTATTGCAGTCGTTATGCCGCCGATCACAAATACTTCCAATGCGCTTATTATCGGCGAGACCTTTACGATCTTACCTTTGGCATAGCCGAGTGCCAAAAGACATACGAGCGCAGCAATTATCGCAATATTTCTACCATAATTAACGGGGGAAAGCACGATCGCGAGCAGCGGTACGAGCCCTGCTAGAAAGTAAGATCCAAACATGATAAGACCGCTTATAGTAGGGACACGAACAGAAGGGTTCTTGTCTAATTGATGGGCAGATCTTGAGCTTAGGTATTGACCCGTACCCATTGAAAGAGCTTCCACTAGTATTGTCACAACTCCAGCCAGTATTACGACCTGCTTATTGTTTGTGCCAGTACTGACACCGACGATAACTCCAGTTGTTGAAACAAGGGCATCATTAAATCCGAACATTGCACTCTGTAGGTATTCTTTTTTGATTTTCTCCATGGACTTAATATACGCCAAAAAATTGATTCTAGCACTATCTTATTATAGCGGGTTAATAAAACAGAAATGCTATAATTCTAGAAGATGAAAACTCAAGAGAAATTATCTTTACTATGGGTGATTATTGTCGCCAATATACTGCTGGCCGATATCTTGTCAGCGTTCATTGCTTTTAATGACCCAAGCGTTATCAGTATACCTGGTGACCCACGCATGGTTATGGCTGTTTCGGCAATACTACTCAATATACCTATATTTATGATTTATTTATCGCACGTTCTGAAGCCAAAACTAAATCGCAAGATAAATATAATTGCCGCAATAATTACACTTATTTTTGTGCTTGGAGGGGCCAGCAGCCTACCTCACTATATTGTCGTAGCTGCCATAGAGACTGCAGTACTGCTTTTTATAATCAAAACCGCTTGGACTAGTAGTTAAAAACCGTCAGGGTTATTTGATTGCCATCGCCAAGTGTCCACACAGGCATCCTCAATGGATTTTGTGACCTTCCATTTGAGCTGCTCATAGGCCTTCATTGCGTCAGCATAGCATGCGGCTATATCACCAGGTCTGCGATCGACTACTTCATAGGGAATTTCTACATTTGTCGCTGATTGAAAGGCGGCAATAAGTTCTAAGACAGAAGTGCCTTTTCCAGTGCCAAGATTGTACACGTTCGCACCAGACTCCATCTTTTTGAGGGCCGCTACGTGGCCTTTAGCAAGGTCGACAACATGTATGTAGTCACGGACACCGCTTCCGTCTTCTGTATCATAATCTCCACCAAAAACCTTGAGAGTCTTGAGTTTGCCAACAGCAACCTGCGAAATGTAGGGTAGTAGATTATTTGGCACCCCTTGCGGATCTTCGCCGATGAGTCCGCTTTCGTGGGCACCAATTGGATTAAAGTAGCGCAGAATTGTAATGTTCCAGTCGCCATCAGACCTCGCTAGGTCGGTCAGAATCTGTTCGGCCATGTACTTAGTTTTACCATAGGGATTAGTCAGGCCGACACCAACTTGGTCTGTTTCAACTATTGGTAACCTCTCTGGGTTTCCATAAACAGTCGCAGATGAGCTGAATACTAAGTTTTTGACATTATGATTTTGCATTACTAGGCAGAGAGTTAGCGTCGATTCGATATTATTTTGATAGTAATAAAGTGGTTTTTCTACTGACGCACCAACCGATTTAAGTCCTGCAAAATGAATTACTGTATCGATCTTGTGGTTTGTAAAAATATGATCCAACTCTTTTTCATTACGCACGTCAGCTTGCACAAAAGTAACCTTTTTACCGGTGATCTGTTCTATCCGCTCGATAGATTGCTTGCTACTGTTTACCAGGTTATCGACAACAATAATGTTATAGCCCTGGTCAAGCAGTTCTACCGCCGTGTGAGAGCCAAGGTAGCCTGCACCACCTGTTACAAGTATATTCATGTAGATATAATAACACTTACTGTGATTGCTCATAGCTATCGATTATCGCTGCAAATGGGCATAAAGGCAGTGATTTGATACATCTGTTGTATCTTATTGACAAATAGACAATATAGTGCTAATGTTTATCTATGTTTAACGCATTTTATACTTACGTCCTTAATTTATATAGCAATGATCAGGCTTCAGCTGGAGATAAGGCTGCTGATGATGCGATCAACGATTCCGAGCAGGAAGATTCTTACGATGAAGATCAACAAACAGAATTATACCCTGGCCAATCTGAGGAGATGGACGAATGGCGCAAACGATATCCTGAAGAAGCAGCCTATCAAGAGGCCAAAGAGACATGGCGAACTGATGAAGTTATCGGATTAATCCCAGACGAAATAAGTCTGAACTATAAGAGCGACCCTTGGCTGCTCGCTGGAGCCTACATAGAGAGAATGCAAGAAACAGCCCTGGATGAAGAAGACCTAGATGCTCTTGCAGATTGGTCGCATCAAGCAAACCTATATGCTAGCGCTGAAAACGGTTTCGATGACGACTTAGAAACCCGCCATATGCTTGAATATGCAGATAAAGAATCAGCCTTCCTCAAAAGAGAATATCAGTTTGTTGCAGCATAATATATTTTAAAGCATCTTCGCGAACAGCTTTTATGTATGCTCGCCGGCTCTATCTGTTGAGTAACCAAATTTGTGTTTGCAGTACGGTCGCGATTGACACCCATATAAGGTACGGCAGGTAGGCTAGGCTAGTGAATTTTGAGTAGGGCCAAATAATGAACATTGCCCAGGCAACAGTGAGCAAGATTAGATAAATCACGACCATTGCTAAAAAATTATTCTTTAAGCCAAATTGTACTGGAGTAAATATTAGATTGAAAAACAGATTAATCCAGAAAGCTAGTCCAATATTCCAGCTAAGTTTGTCAATGATAACTTCCGTCAGTACATAGACGTTAACTATCGTAATAATGACGTAAAGTGGTGTCCAGACCCTGCCAAAGATTGAACTATCTGGTGACCATCTAGGTTTTTTCAATGTTTGATACCACGATTTTTCATTCATGATTTAGTTCATCCTCTTTTGAATATGTATACTCTAGCAGATCAGGAAAACATCCACGATGTCACTAGTCTACATGCATTTTCTACATATTCCATTAATTGTTAACTGGCCATTTATGTGGCAACCATCGATCGATGATTCCAGTATTGGGGCTATCTTATCTTTGATATCCGTGTCTCGCAGTAAGCCGCATGATGAACATTGGAAATGATCGTGGGAGGTTACATTGGCATCATACTGCATTGAGCCATCTAAGGCGTTTGGCGCAATTGCAACTTCGCCTCTGCCGGAAAGGCGAGTCGTCGCACGGTGAACCGTGGTTGTGCTGACGTCTGGGTAATAAGTGCGCAGCTCGATAAGAAGCTGGGCATTAGTAGCGTGACCTTTTAGCTTCAAAATGCCTTTTAAAGTCTGACAATACTTTGTTTGCCTTTGCCGAAAGCTAGGCACGGCTGTTGGTTTTTTGTTCATACATAAATAATAGGCGTTATTCTTGCTAATGTAAATGATTTACATTAAGATTAATCCAACCACTTATTGTTTTAATAGAAGGAGCCACAATGACACCATTAATTATAGATGTTCGTGAACCAGATGAATTCCTAGAAGGGCACATTGAAGGTGCGATAAACATTCCACCAGACGAGCTAATAGCTGGTGCCGAAAAACTAAAAGACGTCTCAAAAGATACGGAAATTGTTCTGTATTGCCTGTCTGGCAGTCGTTCCAACGCCTCTATGTACTATCTACGTGACCTTGGCTACGAAAACCTAGTAAACGGAATAAATAAAGAACACGTCAAGGCCAGATACGGCCTTTAGTACTATCACGAATCAAAGGTTGTCAATACTTGTGATAGATGTGATGCTATTGTAGAATATGGTAATGAAATATCTGAATAAACTTTCTGTCAAAATAGCTATCGCTATTATTGCCGGTTTTCTACTAGCTGGTGCTGGTGCCGACATAGCTTATCCTTGCGACCCTAAGCCTGCTGATATGATTGGCTGTGAGTCACTTGAAAAGGCAGTTATGAATCCTAAAGACCTGCTCAGCAACAAACAAGGTAGCCTTATTAGATTTACTCAAACCTTTGGAATAACAGTGATCGCAACTCTGGCAGTTCTCAGCACTGTCAGTGCAATCCAACAAAAGAAGAAATAGATCAACCCACAATATATATGCAATGCAGACAATATTTTTCTAAGTAGCATTTTCTACTCCCAACATCAGGTCTGGTCTTTCTGTATTTTTATTGCGAGATTAGACGCCGAGGCATACAATACAAAAACACATCAATAACGGAAGGAGTTCATGTGCAAAAGCCAATCGTATTAGTCGGAGGTATTGTAGTCGCGGCAGCTATTGTCTTGGGCGGGACTTACTTTGCTATGAATAAGAACGATGATTCCTCGGGCAGTAATTCTACTAGCAGCTCAAAACAATCATCAAAGGAAGTAGCCCTAGTTGATCCAGAAGGAGTTTATAAGTTATTTTCTGAACCTAGTGTCACAAAGTACCCAGAAGCTGGGGCTAAGTTTGGCAACGGTCAGACCCTAACATTCGAATATGATGGCTCAAAAACCGGTAATGATCCAGACGCCACGCTTTCCTACCAGCTCTTTTACATAATGGACAATGGTAAAGTCGCACCGATGGGCGGTGGCAATGTCGAGGGCAAAGGCGGAAAAGGCACATTCATAATGTCCAATAAGGTATATGACTCTGCAGCTAAGGGTCGCAAAGGGTTCTTGGAACTTCAAGGCACCTATGATGCTGGTGTTAGCGACAGCGGCCAGATTTCCGGCAAAAACGTTAAATTAGGCATGTACTCGGTGACTTTCGACGTTGCTGAATAATAGAAAACAAAACTGCAAACACAGAATTAATTTTGACAAACCAAGACATGGGCCTATTAATAAAGCTTCAATTTAGTGATTAGGCGAGTAAGGACTGGGTAATAAATATAGTTTTCTAGTCGTTGTATAGTTTGAATTAATGATCATTCTTAAGATTATTCGCCGATTTTATCGACAACATAAATACCAGTATTTCTTCGGATTTGGTGCTGATTTTGAATCAGACATGATAAAAGCTGTAATAGGCAGGAACCCAGAAAAGATTGGCGAAGCAATCTTGAAAGACCACCAGTTGAGCATTCAGTCGCTCGAAGACATGCCCACCAGTGGACATAACCAAGAGCAATATTAGAAAATGCCTAGGGAAAAGATTTTGTTAGCTATAAGACTAGTTAATACAAGGGTGAATCTGTAATAGGCTCTGTTTTTAAAATTACAAAATACGAGCGATTAATGGTCGATGCGTGGGAATTAGTAAACGAAGACTGGCAATACTCTAGGAAAGTAAAGGTAGAAACAACTAATGGCAAAAAACTGGTTTGCCGTACGCAAGTCTTGCCTGAAGGGCATAATCACGGCCATGCAGTAAAAGGCACGACATATCATTCGTGGTTAATGCCCAGGACTGACTTTTTAAGAATTGCTCGAAGTGATGCCGCCCATTACGACTGCATGCTTTTCTGAGGAGTGCAACGGCACTCTACACATAAATATGTCTACTAAAACACCTGTAAGTACTTTTAATCTAGAGCTTAAGCCCATATAGTAGTAACAGAATAACTCCGGGGGTAGAATGGCCAAACAAAAACTCAGTCTATCAATCAAGCTGCTAGCGCTGATTAGCTACATTGTTACGATGATTATTAATTTCCTAGTCGGCAGCACGACTGTTATTGGCGGGCAAAATACAGCTCAAGTTTCCGATAAATACGCCAATCTCTTTGCTCCGGCCGGCATTACGTTTACCATCTGGGGAGTTATCTATTTAGCGCTAGCCATATTCTTGCTGCGAATTTTTGGTGTTTATAAATCCAAGAAAAAACAACTCAACGATGTAAAGCTGGCAGAAGTTACAAAACTATTTATTGCCACCAGTGTACTTAATGTAGCCTGGCTCTTCTCGTGGCAATACGAAATTTTTCTACTAAGCGTTGTCTTGATGTTTGGCCTGTTGGCAGTACTGATAAGAATCCACGCTATGCTCTATGGCGAGAAGCTTAGCCAATCAGAATCGATTGCTATTACGTTGCCATTCAGCCTGTATTTCGGCTGGATAACGGTTGCTAGCATTGCCAATGTTACGACTTGGCTCGCTAGCGTAAACTGGAATGGCTATGGACTAACAGAGGTTTCTTGGATGGTGATAATCTTAATTGTTGGGGCTGGTGTCGCACTTGCCCAGACGGCGAGGCATCCAGACTGGGTTTATCTAGCCGTTATTGTCTGGGCCTACGCAGGCATCCTCACTAAACACCTAAGCCGAACCGGTTGGGACAGTAAATACCCAGTGGTAATAATTACAGTTTCGATTTTGTTAGCGGTTCTGTCGACTGTCACTTTTCTGAGTGCAATCGGCGTCATCAAAAAACCATCTGAAACACAATAGTTCAAAGCTAAATCTAAAGGTCGTTTTCTACTCTACGCTATAACCAAGACATGAGTAAGACAGTTGCATTATTCGGTGCTGATGGCTAAACAGGTTCGTTTTTTAGTGAATGCCAGAGGTGCAGGCTGGCAGTCGTACGATATGGTGACCAGTTTTCGGCAATTTGCTCGAGTTCGGCTCGCTTTAGTTTTTCGCTGTACTCATAGATTCTCTCGACCGCGTTTTGCAGGCCGTGGTCATCTGGCGCAAACACGTCTGGCCGTCGCAGCGTAAACATCAGAAACATCTGAGCCGTCCAGATACCGATGCCTTTGATTCGAGTGAGTTCAGTGATGACATCAGCGTCAACTAGCTCCGCCAGATGATTGAACACACTCGCATCGCGAACAAAATGCTCAGCCAAATCCGTCAGATAACGGGCTTTCGACTGCGATAAGCCAATTTCTTTAATCTGCGCTTCGTTGAGACTCGCGATAACATTTGGCTCAAGTTTTGTTGCCGTCACAAGCCGCTGATAGATACTGCTAGCCGCTTTAACCGAAATCTGTTGCCCGATAATCGAACGCACTAATGATTCGAACTCAGCACGCTCAGGCCGCATGTCCAAATGCCCATGAGCCTGGATTACAGCTCCAAGCTTCGGGTCTTTCTCGATTAAAAATAGTTCTGCGCTTGTGAAGTCCATACTATCTAAGTATACGTTAGCAGGCTCCAGCACGCAGGCAGTAGTTACCACGAACAGACTCACGCCGCTTTTCTTCAAAAACAGATGCAATAAAGACTATACTGCAAGCAGGTCTAAGTAAAGAGGGTGAATATATGAGCTGGAGTAAGAAATAGTGGAAAGTAATCCAGCTGGAACTGACTTTTAACTGTACACCACGCCAGACGGTTCGGTGGAGATAGAAGCATTCTTCGAGGATGAACCAGTTTGGCTGACTCAAAAAAGAATGTCGATACTTTTTGGAGTCGACGTCGGCACCGTTAATGAACATTTGCAGAATATTTTCAGCAGCAAAGGACTAGGCGCAAGCGCAACCATCCGGAAAAACCGGATAGTTCAAAAAGAAGGGCAGCGCAAGGTCGCTCGAGAAGTTAATTTCTATAATTTAGATGCCGTAATCCCGGCTGGTTACAGGGTGAATTCAGTTCAGGCAACACAGTTTCGTATCTGGGCAACTAAAACTTTACGCAATTTTATTATTAAAGGCTTTGCGCTGGATGAAGAGCGGCACAAAAACGGCTCACATTTCGGGAAAGACTACTTTAATGAATTACTTGAAAAGATACGAGAAATTTGTGCCAGTGAGAGACGATTTCACCAGAAGACTACTGACATCTATGCTGGCTCGTCGACAACCGCGATACTGACCAGCAGATCAATGCCGATGATTTTGTAGCGCAGCGCAACCAGCGCCTTTTTGGCAATCGGCAACCCGCTCAGCGCCGCCGCCGCGATCAGCAAGATATCGCCAAGCGAGTAGCTAAAGATTATCGGGCTGGTACTAAACAGGTAGCTCAGCAGCCCAACCAGCGACAGCGAAGTCGCGGCAATCAGCCGATCGGACTGCTTCAATCGCCAGCTATTTTTCGCCGAGGACTTCATAGCCAAGCTTCTCGATCAGTTCTTTCATATCTTTTGTATCAGCCGTTTCGTCGTGCTCGACCTTGACCTTGCTCGAGTTAAACAGCACCTTTGTATCCTTGACGCCGGCCTGCGAACCGAGCGCACCCTCGATTTTGGCGACACAGCTCTGGCAAGTTAGTGTTTCTAGTTGGTAAGTTGTAGTTGTCATAGCGACTCCTCTTATTAATTATGTTTACAA
>JAGPDM010000053.1 GCA_018057585.1 Candidatus Saccharimonadota bacterium | reverse complement strand
AAAAGTCTTTTTACAATGCGGACAAATGATTTCGTTCATAATTACTTTTAAAGGTTTAATTGTAACAGGAATAACTATAAACAACTTAATCAAAAGAAATTAAAATATAGAACACCTAATGCTTAGATTCCCCAATCATCAGGTGTAGACTTACGATAGTCATGCATGCCAATTTCAGCAAAGTGCTTTGTTGCATAGTCAATCTTATCTAACTCTGATTGACGCTCACCGCCGCCTTTTGTTTCACGTACCATATAGACTTTTTCGTGACCATCCTCCTCCTTCACGATTGCCCAGTCTGGATTATATGGACCAACTGGAGTTGGAATTATAAATTTTGATGGTAGTTTTATAAATAATTTGATTGACTCATTGGCATCTAGATATTTCGCAAATTCATGCTCGACATACGAATCCAGCACAACCTTATCAGTAATCGATTTCTGTGTGTTTTTTACTTCATACAATTTATCAACGAACCTATCTACTTCATCTTCGCTGTCGCGTTGAAATTCTCTTAGCTCATAGACCTCATCGGCAATCTTTTCATACACAATTCCCTCCTTGACCGAACCGGAGAGAACGATTTTAATAACACCCTTCACTGATTGTATAAATTCGTACGGATTCACTAGAAAGCTACTAAGTCGTTGGCTTGCCTGCAGAATCTCAACAATCGTTTGCCTGGTTAGGCTAGTTTCCTCTTGCAATGCTTTAACAATATTTGGCAGCTCAAAAGTTCCTTTTAGGTTTTTAGTACTCTCGCTGATTATTCCTGCATTATGAAAACCTCCGCGGACCAACTGCATTTTATTTTTGACTACTTCAATACGTAAAGGTTTAATTTCTGGAGACTCTTTAATTTTCTTTACGACCGAGGAGATGATCTGACTGGTGTCGAGTGTAACTCTATAAGTAGTCTTACGTGATATCTTCTTCCAGAGTGTCTCTAGCTCCGGAGAATACATGACTTCTTTATTTAGTTTAATTATTTCGCGCGTGCGAGCATCTTTAACAAACTTATCAATCCTACAGCTAGAAATAATATCGACAACCTCACCCTGGTATTTTTGTAGATCTTCGGGCAAGCCCAAGTTAAACCCTATATTATTCGGAGTAAAATTAGCCAAAACTTTTCCCTCGTTATCTATCATTCCTCGGTTCTGTAAATGCTCCCAGATTTCTCCAGATTTTGCATGGCCAAGACTTTTTGCGGAATCCTCATGAAGTGTAATTCGTGCAAACTCCCCTCGACGAATGTAGCCAATGCTGATACCAGCTTTTTTGTATTCTTTTTGCAAATTACTAGCAAAGTCGCGATAAGATTCGTTAGCAATGACGGTTAGCAGGTTAACTTGCTCATCGAAAACCCGGGTTCCATCTTGTCGAACTGGTAAACGTAGGCCACGGCCAATAGTTTGGCGTCGATCATTTTCACTACTGCTTTCACGCATCATACAGATCTGGAAAACATTGGGGTTATCCCAACCTTCTTTTAGTGCAGAGTGGCTAAAGATGAATCGAACTGGTTCAGCTTTATCAAGCAGGCGCTCCTTGCCTTTCATAATCAGGTCATAAGCTGATTCATCTTGCGAATTTCCTCGCCCTTCCTTGCTATCAACGAAAGACTTCTTGCTACCCTTTTTCATCTCGGCAAAGTATGCTGTGCGTACAGCTTGTGGATCTTCTGGCATAAGATCAGCATAAGATGGGCTCTTAGCCCGCTCCTCTCTGTATAGTTCATCAAACCACTTCACAAAACGCCCTTCAGTCTGGTTTCCGTCATCATCATAAGTTAGATAGCTGGCTACCCGATCAACAAAAATTAAACTTAGGACTTTTATCTCTAGATCACGAAAATAATATTCCCGTTTAATGTGTTCTTTGATTGTTTCGCGAATCATCTCCCGTAAAACTTGGTCTTCATTGCCCCCCCAAGATTCTCCATGCATCAGTAAGCCATGCGAGCCAACCTCTACACTCTCGGGAACGGTTGAGATGTCGTTAATAATATACCCATCGTAGATGTCATTTTTGGTACGATGAGCTAGATCGTCATGATGCTTCACCCACAGCGGTTTGCGACCGATATTGCCATTTTTATCTTTGACCAATAGTTCAAGATGAGCTTCCAGCCGTGGAACATTACGAACATTCAATAATTTTATGTAGGGCTTGGCATCGCTTCCTTTTTGCTGAGCATTAGCAACGACGATGCCCTTAACTAGCTTCTGGCGATGGGCGTCAACTGGATCGAGCCGGTACATCATATTGTATTCTCGACGATGTGTTGCACTGTAGCGAAGTGTGCACATTGGGTTAAGATCGCCAATGGCACTTGTTGAAAGTTCAGTTTCCATATTTTGCGGTTCATCCATGATGACAATAGGATTAGCTGCTGCTAGATAATCGAGTGGAGCAATACCATTAAGTTTATCCCGCTTATCACGAATAATAAGTTTACGATTACCGCGAATTGCGTCAATTGTTAAAATCATAAATTGTAAGGTTGTGCTAGTTGCAAAGCTCTGCACGACCTCTGGGTTTTTGCCGTCATATACGTTTACATCAAATGGCTTAGCATAAATATCCATAAAATGTTGGCGCATCATTTCGATACTGCTTTTGACTCCTTCTTTGATGGCAACGCTAGGGACGATAATGATAAATTTAGTAAAGTTATAGTGCTTTGCTAGCTCAAAAGCCGTCCTTAGATAGACATAGGTCTTACCAGTTCCGGTTTCCATTTCGACACTAAAGTTCATACCATCAAGCTTGCCAATTGACTCAATACCGTTACGGTCTTGGATAGCTTGGACATTTTCTAAGACTGAGTCTGTATCCAGTAGCAAATTATTGCCGATTGCACCTATTTCACTAAATAGACCTTCTTGTGCGCCGGATACAGAGTCTGACTTTAGGACATTTGTAAAATACTCAGAATTAGCAGGCTGGCCCTCGAAGATACCCGTGACAGCATCAATTGCATCGATTTGAAATTGCTGACTAGCCTCGTATTTAATCTTCATTTATTTTGCCTACCTTGTTTATCCTGCTTATTTTGAAGCCTCTTCTTATCTGTAGACTTGATCCGAGTTTTTGCGCGTCCGATTCCATCTGCTACGGGAAGCTCTTCGGGCATCGTACCACCAAGTTCTTTAATGGTTTTTCGGACTTTCTGACCAACTTCGAAATGTGCTTGATTTGCATTGTATTCACCACTGACACCTTCACGTTTCAGCTTTGCATCCGCTTGAGTGGCTCGGAATAAGTTTGCTGCGAGCTCCTCACTGCCCATGTGGTCGAGTATTTGCTGAGATTTTTTGAGTTTTTTGCGTTGATGAATCTGCTTGGCATTCATCCCACCGTATAAACCCTGGTAGCCAGCATTCTGAAACCTTGCAAAATTAGCTACACCTGCCTCTTTGGCAGAACTGGCTAAACTTGCATTGTGTTTGCCCACCTCATCCCGCAACATGACCCGCTTACGATCTTCTAGTAAATTATCCGCCTGCTCTTGCTTGCGGGTCTGGATGGCAAAATAAGTTTGTCCCAAGGCTACTATTTCTTTAGAAGGGTCAGAATTCTGAACAATAAGGTAGCAAGCATAGCGATCAAGGATGATATTTTCTCTTTCTCGCTCAGCGCCAGAACCAATCGAAACCATTTCGTGGACGTCCACGAAATGGTTGTGGATAACCGCTCCACTATTCCTTGCGGCCTCTTTGGCCTTTTCTATAACTGGTAAAATGTTACGGTATTCTGCGTACTCTAGAATTACATATAAATCACGCGCAGTCCAATACTCTGCATCGTAGTCATTTATTTTTTTAGATTCTTCAAATACATTATCTGCCATACTATACCGTCCAGAGTTCTACGTCGTAGCTTTTGCAAGTTTGAGTTAGGTTGGTCTTGAGTTCGTTGTCGCCTTGGAAAGCATCTTCGAGGATGACGAGTTTGCTTGGTGTTAGTTCGGTAACGACGGCGCGGAGTTGTTCGAGGGTTGGCTTGGCGTGTTCATTCAGGTAAAAGACTGGTGCGCCTTCACTGGTATCAGTATCGTCGTCATTGGTTGCATGAACGACTTGGTGGATTGTTAGGCCAGACACAGATTGCTCGGTAGTTCG
>JAGPDM010000052.1 GCA_018057585.1 Candidatus Saccharimonadota bacterium | reverse complement strand
ACAAAATCTGGCTTGAACCCGACCGCTGTCGACTGTTTTACTTCAGGATCTTCGGCAAGTGGATCCTGATCGTCTTCCGAATCAATTTTAGAATTGGCAAGTTCTGGCATTGTCCTTATAGGCTGCGTCTTAACTGAATCTGGATTAAGCGGAGTAATCTTTAGTTCGCGTTTAGGGCGAACTGTGCCTTCTTCTACAGACTTATCTTGTGATTCCTCCGCCATTAATCCACCCGATCTTTATTTATAGGTTATGTGCTTTTTCAATCATACCGGCAAATTGCTTGTAGTTCATGCTAGCACCACCAGACAGTACTCCATCAACCCCCTCAATATTCATATAACCAGCGATATTGTCAGGGTTGGTGCTTCCTCCATATAAAACATGTAGATTTTGCTCGGCTTTTTCGCCATAAAGATCCCTGACGGTCTTGCGAATAACATCTATTACTGGCTTGACCGTGTCAGGATCAGCGCTCAAGCCTTTACCGTCACCACTGCTAATTGCCCAGACCGGCTCGTAGGCGATGATGACCTGGCTAACGTCGTCATCGGTTAGCATTGCTAGTGCATTAGCAACTTGATCATGAACAATTAGGTTCGAATCACCATTCTGTTTCTGCATAAGATCCTCGCCAACACACAGCACCGGGACAATTCCGTTACGAAGTGCTGCTGCTAGCTTACGGGCGATCTCGTGATCATGCTCATGGAACTTTTGCCGGCGGTCGCTGTGACCAACCAAGCCATATTTAACCAGCCCTTTAAGCATGCTACCAGAAATTTCGCCGGTAAATGTGCCGCTGTCTTCGAAATGGAAGTTCTGGGCGGCAAGCTTAAATTTGCTAGTATCAATCTTTTGCGATAACGGGTAGATACTGAGACTAGGTGGTGCAATCGCCACCTCAACATCAGGGTAATTATCAACTTCTTTATCTAAACGTTCAAAGAACTTCTCCGCCTCGGGGACAGTCATGTTCATCTTCCAGTTGCCTATAACGTATTTTTTTCGAGTCATTATGGTAATGATTATAAATTAAGTTGGTTATTTGTCTAGTAAAGCTTCAACGGCTGGTAGCTTGTGGCCGGCTAAAAGCTCTAGACTAGCACCACCACCAGTTGATACGTGAGTAAATTGTGATGCAAGTCCAAGCGAGTTGATAACATCTGCTGTGTCGCCACCACCGACAACCGAGCGAGCCGAAGATTTAGCGATTGTTCGTGCTACTATCTGTGAGCCTTTAGCAAAAACTGGGTTCTCGTAATAACCCAGTGGACCGTTCCAGATTATAGTTCTTGCTTGATTGATCAGCTCTAGAACCTCAGCAATGCTTTCGTCACCAAAGTCTAATATTAGGTCATCATTCGCTATCTCATCTAGAGCTAGGTCACGTCTATTTGTATCTTCCAGGCTTTTACCAACTGCCACCTGCTTATTAGGCAGGACGAAGCTCACGCCATTTTGTTTGGCTAGCTCTAACATTTCTTTGGCCTTATCTATCTCGTCCTGATCATAAACACTTTTGCCTACGCTGTAGCCCTGAGCGACGAGTAAGGTATTAGCCATGACTCCAGCACAGACGATCTGATCTGCCAACTTCATGAACTTCTCGAGAAGTGGCAGTTTTGTTTCAAGCTTGGCACCACCAGTTATTGCGAGCACTGGATGCTCTGGATTTTCGATAGTTTTGCTCAGCTGGATAACCTCACGTTCGATCGAAAAGCCAGCTACACTTGGCAAGAACTGATTGATTCCAACCATTGAAGCATGGTTTCGGTGGCTATTAGAGAAGGCATTTTGTACGAAATATTCGCCAAGCTTAGACAGATTCTTGGCGAACTCAACATTCATTGGCTTATCTTTCTCGCCATAAAAACGTAAATTCTGACAAACTAAAACTTCTCCTGGCTTTAGCTCCTTGGCGGCTTCGATAGACTTACCACCACCAGCATCATCAACAAACTTCACAGTTGCAGATATTTTTTGGTCAAGCAATTTAGCCACTTCCTCAGTACTGGTCTTAAGTTCTGGCTGTTTCGGTCTGCCGCGGTGGCCAATAATCACGACTGATGCATTTTGGTTCAAGAGATATTCAAGGGTTGGGATAAGATCATTAATTCGGAAGTCGTCCATAACCATACCTTGATCATCCCAAGGTACATCCAAATCAGCTCGCATAACAACTCGCTTGTTCGTGAAATCTATATCTTTAACAGTCTTTTTATTAAACAAACCAATAACCCCCTTAATTGCTTACTTAAATTGTATTAGATAATCTTTTTTAATCAAATTTCTAAGACCATTACAGTATTCGACGGACTCGAATAGTGTCAGTACCACCGACTTGGCCAGGATATTTTCCGCTGGTCATAATCACCAAATCACCACGCTTTAAAATCTTATTATTATGCAGCCATTCGCTAAGCTTTTCGTCTGTGGCTTCACTCATTGCTCGGACGTAAGACTTACCGCCGTAAACTAGTGCTAGTTGGTTAGCGACAT
This sequence comes from Candidatus Saccharimonadota bacterium, assembly GCA_018057585.1. GTDB lineage: Bacteria > Patescibacteriota > Saccharimonadia > Saccharimonadales > JAGPDM01 > JAGPDM01. Next base: position 1,635 of record JAGPDM010000052.1, on the reverse strand, counting down.
GCTCACTTTCGGTAACCATAACAATTGGCATGCCGGGGCGGAATGAAGCTATGCTCAGTGCCGTAGCACCAGTGGCAGTCACTGAAATAATAGCCTTAGCCTGAACCTGCTCAGCTAGCGACATCACGGACGCGCTGAGAGCTGCCTGTATCGAGTGGTCCTCGCTCTTCGGGAACAGCGGTTTGACCGGGATGTTAGCTTCGGTATATTTAATGATTCTCTTCATGAAGGCAACCGCCTCAACCGGAAAATCACCAACAGCTGTTTCCTCACTGAGCATAACTGCATCACTACCGACAATTACAGCAGTCGCCACATCGCTAACTTCGGCCCTAGTCGGTTCTGGGTTGTCTGTCATGCTGGCAAGCATCTGGGTAGCTACGATGCTTATTTTGCCATACTCCTGACATAGGCCGATAATCTTACGCTGTACGATCGGCACGCTTTCTGGCTCGGTTTCGACAGCTAGATCACCTCTGGCAACCATTACTCCGTCTGATGCTCGCACAATCGATTCTAGGCGTTCAGTAGCAGCCTTGGTTTCTACTTTGGCAATTAGTTTTACCTTGGAGCCAATTCGGGCTAGGTATTGTTTGGCGTAGTGAACATCATCGGCGGTCTGTACAAAACTCTGAGCCACGTAATCAATATCTTTATCGGCACCAAAACGTAAATCAGCTTTATCTTTTTCCGTCAGCACATCACCCTTAAGATCTGTATCTGGCAGATTTATGCCTTTACCTTTTATTATAAATCCGTGGTTTTTAACGCTAGCCGTAACAATCCCATTACGGACAGACGTGATCTCACAGCGGATCTTACCATCAAAAATGTATAAGCGTTCGCCTTTTTTAACCTTCTTAGCGATATCATACATGGTTGGCAGAACACCCTCAGGTGCATCTTTGTAGTAGGCTAGCTGGATTTCCTGGCCTTTATTAAGTTCGGTCGGTTCAATATCGCCAAGTTGCATTTTTGGGCCGTGCAAGTCCTGGACGATCGCCACAGGATGATCAAGTTCTTTAGCAGCCTTACGGATAAGTTTTATTTGCTCGGTCTTTTCATCGTTATTACCATGGCTAAAATTAAGACGGAAGCCGTTTGTGCCAGCCAAAATCATTTCTTTGATGGTTTCATATGTCCAGCTACTAGGCCCGACGGTCGCTAGGATTTTAGTTCGTTTGTATTCTTCGATTGGTACTTGTTTGGTCATAGTTGACTACTATTGTAGCAGTGGAAGCAAGTGTTTAAAAGCTTATGGTTGAGCTTCTAAGAGAACCTGGACCAGTATAATTTTGGTGATCCCGAGGGGAATACTTTTTGTGACAGACTAGCTGAGGCTATTCCGCCACAAACGTGTAACTGTAAAATCAATAGATTTGACAGTTATCTGAACCGCCTTACGGGCTTCGAGCTCTCGCAAGAGAGCCACCATATTAAAAAGACCACCTTTACAGGTGATCGTTTTAATATGGTGATCCCGAGGGGAATCGAACCCCTATTGCCAGGATGAAAACCTGGTGTCCTAACCATTAGACGACGGGACCTCGGATGCTGAGAAATACCAGACTACTCAGAAAAATATTCTACCATGCCTGCCACCTCTGTTCAATCTAATTACCTTAAGGCTGGTAG
>JAGPDM010000051.1 GCA_018057585.1 Candidatus Saccharimonadota bacterium | reverse complement strand
CTTTGCAGTTACACCAGAAACCTGCCGTACCCAAGTGTCCTTGCAGGCTAATGGCGTAATGTTCGGAGTCGGTTCTTTTATTGCGTGCCCCAATTGCTTTAACCACTTGAAGCCGTCGCCAGTTGACCCTGTTTCAGCGTATGAGGCGCCGCCTGTCGACAGAATGTAGTTTTTGGCAAGATAGCGCTGCTTATTCGCTAAAACATATTTAATATATCCACCTTGCGCATAAATCTGGCTAGCTTCTGAATTTGTGATTATCTCGACATTAAGTTTATTTAGTTCACGAACTAGCGCATTAGTAACGTCCCGAGCCAGTTCAGTGGTCGGGAATGCTCGTTTTTTTGCCTCAACTTTTGTCCTTAGACCGATAGATTCAAAAAAATCGCGGGCTTCTTCCATTCCAAATTTAGAGAAGGCCGAATATAAGTATTTTTCTGCCGAGCCATAGTTTGCTAACAGCAACCTCTTATCCTCTTCTGCATTTAATATGTTACATCTACCGCCACCTGTAATACTGAGCTTCTTGCCTAAGACTAGATTCTTTTCTAATACCACAACCGAGGCACCGTTTCTAGCTGCTGAAATGGCAGCCATCATACCAGAAGCCCCGCCACCTATAATGGCAACGTCATAGTCTTGAATTTTGTTTGTGTTGTGATGATTCATGCTGTTATTTAGCTGGCTCAATCGGCTGGCGTAGAATTGTTTTGAGCTTTTCTGGTGCTACCTTTCGTGGGTCGCCGAGATAGATCTCGTGATGTTTACCGGTCATTTTATAATCATTATCAGGAATGAACTCTTCGTGGAGCTTCTTTAGTATCGGACCTTCATCAGAATAACTGCCGATATGTAGAAGCTGGACACATAAGCCTTCATTTATCTCCTCGAGCTGTAATTTATTTATAGAGGGAAGATTTTTATCGGCAACCTTATCAATTGCAGTAGCAAACATAGATTGATCTATCCATTCCGGTGTCATTATCATCATAGTCCAGTCCCATTCTTCGCGTCGATTTTCAGTGTATGCGCTCCAGTCATCTGCCCACCAAAGCCCTTCGAGTGGTGGCACTACGTAATCCTTAGCGATTGCTTTACTAGCAAATTTTAGCGCGTAAGCGACTGGATATAGTGTTGATACTGCATCAAGGTAAGCTTTATTTCCAGGCTCACCATGTCCGTCAATCATTAAGTATTGCATCTTAGCGGCGGTCAGAACTTGAAAAACATTGTGTTTAGCTTTGTAAGAATCAATTGTTTTCTTAAAATCAATCTTCATGGTAAAAGTATAACCCGAAACACTACCTAAATTCACCCCCCAATCAGGACAACCTATCTAGAATTAATCCTTTCTCTTTAGCAACTTGTAATGAACTCTTGTAGCCTAGGATTTTCCTGGGCTTGTTGTTGATGCGCGTCAGCGCAGCATCAACTTCCGTTTGAGTTACTTTACTAAAGTCTGTGCCTTTAGGAAAGTACCGTCTAAGCATCTTGTTAGCATTCTCGACACTACCTTTCTGCCAGCTGCTGTAGGGGTCGGTAAAGAAGACAGGGGCGCCTGTCTTGTTTGTTATTGCCTTGTGGTGTTTGTTCTCAATACCGTTGTCGGTGGTTAGACTTTGCACCTTCAGTCCATCAACTAGCTCGGTGATGGTCTCGGCATATGGTGAAGGCTTTAAGTTAGTTACGAGCTTCGCTCGTACTAGTCTACTAGCTCTTTCTTGGACTACAGCCAGGGCGTATTTGCTGTGGCTACGCTTAGAGCTTACGACTGAGTCGAACTCTAAATGTCCAGCCTTGGCTCTGCCTAAAGCTTCCACAGGTCGATCGGTAACAGATGTGCGGTCAGGTATCATGACTCGTTTGGTCTTGTTCTTCTTCTGGGGTCTAGGTCTGTATCTAGCTGAATAGAGATACTGACAGTATCTCTGGCCACGGGAGCTGTACAGCCAGTCATAGATAGCAGTCTTGCTTGCATAGAAGTTGAGTGCTGGATCGGCCTTCATCATTCCGGATATCTCGTCTGGGTTCATGTGGGCTTGAAGCTTTTCGATGATGAATGAGCGGAGCTCATCATCTTCTTGAATCTTCTTGCCTTGGTAGCGAGCGTACTTACGGCGGACATAGGCTTTATGCTTAGCGCTAGCTGCAACATATCTACCATCCTTGTAGCTATTACGTTTTAGCTCAGCTGCAATAGTATTGGGACTTCGTCCCAAAGCAGTTGCTATGGCACGGGCTGAATAGCCCTTGCAGTTTAGTATTTGTATTTCGCTACGCTCATCATTAGATAACTTTGGTGCTTTCTTCATAACATACATCTTCTGTCATAGGGTGTCCTGATTCAAAACGGAATGGAGGTTATGGAGCTACTGTAGTATGTCAAGATCAAGCCCAGAAGTACCAGATCAACCAGATGGGCCGGATACACAACCAGTATGGCCAGATTTAAGCGACCCAAATGTTGGCTGGACTCACAGCGAAGCCGGCCCACATGATGTGCCGACAGAAGAGGATCTTGTTAATGAGCCAGTCCCAGAACAAGGCAGCAGGGGCGGAATGTGGGGAGAAGCGGCAGTGATGTTAGAAGAAATGGGACCTGGAGCTACCGACAGAGCTGCAGGAGTTTTAGGTTTAGGCTTCGGTGCGTTAGTAGGCTTTGCAGTTAACGAAAAATTAGCATCTAAAGAAGTCACAGTAGGACAAGAAACTCTTGTGTCGGTAGACTCTTTTGATCGCACTGTCGACATAACGACCCCGGAGGCGTTGGGTGTAGTAGTGTTTGCTGTTACATCTCTAGCTGCAAGGTATGCGATTAGGAAAAGCGCCAGGGCTGCACGGAAAAGAAATGAATCTAAATAACAGACAATATTTTTTAAATTGATGTAGATATTCTCTATTTATCGGTATTCTTGATTAAGTTTGAGTTTATTAACTGACCTCAACAGGCTACAATAGGCTTATGTTTATAAGTATACTTCTTGCCACTAGGGGCGCGCACGAATAGTAATGGCAATTATCTATCTGTTGCAATGGTGGTACGGAGCAGGTTGGCGAAGGCAGGTCACTCTTATCTCGGTCCGCGTAAAAAGGATTAGTAAGGCCTTTTCGGGCGGTATTTTAATCAAGACTTTGTTTAGTCCTTGGAAGCGGCTGGTCACTGGAACAGACCGAAACTCTACTTTAGGCGACAAATTACGAGCAGCTTTAGATAACGTCGTCAGCCGTTTTGTCGGCTTTATGGTTCGATCGATTACATTATTTACGGCATTGATCACTATTGTTGCTGTCTTCTTTATAAACCTGATAATAATTATAATCTGGCCAATTGTCCCAATTGCACCCTTCTTGTGCGTGATTGGATGGTTTTTCGTATGAATCCACAGAGAACGACCTTTAATGTAAGTAGCAAAAGAGCTCGTGAGGCTCGTATGATGAGCCGTTTGGACTCGAAAATAATTAGATTCGGCATAAAAGCGCTAACTAGTTTTTTGTTATTTTGTGGACTAGTTTTACTCCTAGCTAGAAGCAAAGAAGGTTTATTAGTTTTAGCGCCAGCGTTTTGGTTGTTTATGATTCCGCTCTGGGAGAAGAACTACTTGAGAAAATTGCCAGTCAAAGAAAATTCGCAGAGTCCGGAAGAATTACTGGAATGGCGTGTCTTATCTAAGATTAAAACTAGCGAAGTAAGTGCCCAGCAGCTTTGGAAAATAATCCGTGATCATAATCAGGTGCAGTTCTTTGCACTGCGTTATACGATTCCGATGCGGCTTCTGGACCAGCTTTACGAAACTGTTGATGTCGATATGGAGATGGTCTGGCAAAGAGCTATGGAATATCGCATTCGTAGCATGACAACACCGCTTAATGCATCGGCTCTGTTTGTTGCGCTATTTTCTAGCACTCCGGGCAGCCAGGGCTTGCTTGATGCATTTAAGCTAAGTCTTGAAGAACTAGAGGCGGGTAACGATTGGGTGGCCCATATTAAGCGGACACTTTGGGCCTATCAGCAGCGGGAAAAGGGTGGTGGGTTGGCCCGCGACTGGAGCTTTGGCTACACGCCAATTTTAAATCGCTTGGCAAATAATATCTCGCTTGAGGTTGAATCTGTCGGAATATTACATAGGGATATTGATGCCCATAGGGAGCTGCTAGAC
>JAGPDM010000021.1 GCA_018057585.1 Candidatus Saccharimonadota bacterium | reverse complement strand
TAACTAAAAAACCTATCAAGGGTAAACAATTAGATTCACATCCGCGAGCCAGGAGTGCAATGCTCAGGGGCGCAGTGAAATAAAAACAATAGGGGAGGCAAACATGCCAATTCAGGTCAAAAGTCGCTCTAGGACTTACCGAGTTCCAGTACGAATCGAAGTTTAATACTTTGTTTCGATAAAAGGAATGAGGGAGGGGAACAAAATTTTGTTCCCCTCGTCCAAGTCGATAATAGAAAAATAAAAACGTAATTATATATACAAAAGGGGAACGTATGGCAGCTTACAGCTCTACGTACAATTCGCGCACAATCCGACGAGGACAGAACAGGGTGCGAGTACAAGCTCAGGATGGATTTGGACCGATTACAAGGACATTAATATTAGTTTTAGTCGTTGGAACGCTCGGTCTTATGTATCTGACACAAATAACCAAAACCAGTGCTTACGGTTACAAAATAGACAAATTAGAAGGTAAGCGTAACGAATTGGTGACAGAGAACGAATCACTTCGTGTTGAGACTGCTCGCTTGCAGTCGATCGAAAGAGTCAGGGGTAGCGAGTATGCAGCAAATCTCACATCAACTGGTGATGTTAGTTTTGTCGAAAAATAGTATAATAGGTGCTTAGTGAATAGACCAAAAAATAGCGCACAAACATCAAGCTTTAGTAGATTGAACATGATCATCTGGAGCTTGATGTTTATTGGTGCAATTATAGTCAGTCGCTTATTTTATATACAAATAATCAAGGGTGGTGACTATAAAAGATTGGCGCGTTCAGAGCACAATAAAAAGTTTGAAATTCCAGCTAAGCGAGGTGAAATACTGGCCAATGATGGTGATCAGACAGTGCCTTTGGTGCTCAACGAGCCTGCCTATGTAATCTTCGCTGATCCTAGATATGTCGAAGATAAGGAGAAAACTGCCGAAAAATTATCTGTAATTTTGAGTGAATCTAAGCAGTCGATCGAGTCCAAATTGAGGATCAACGGAGCGTACTCTGTTATAGCTAGTCGTGCCGATGCAAAGACTAAGGACAAGATAAAAAAACTTAAATTGAAGGGTGTTGGATCTAGCCAGGTTAGCAAGCGAGTCTACACCGAGGGCAATTTAGCAGCGCAAGCATTGGGTTTCGTTAACAATGATGGAGCCGGTCAGTACGGCGTCGAACAGGCTTTCAATAAGCAGTTAAGTGGTCAGGCCGGTCAGCTTGATGGAGCTACTGATATCCGGGGAGTACCAATTGCCACAGAGGGTAGCATACTAAAGAGCCCAGAAAATGGAGATAGCTTGGTGCTAAGCCTTGATCTGTCTATTCAGGTGCAAGCCGAGTACTTTCTAGAGGCTGGGATTAAAAGAACCAATGCAGATAACGGTAGCATCGTAATTATGAATCCTGACAATGGCAAGATTATAGCTATGGCTAATTATCCGACATTTGATCCAGATAATTACAGTAAACAAAAAGACGTCGGGGTTTTCCAGAATAATGTAGTTAGTGGTGCGTATGAACCCGGTTCAGTGGCAAAGATATTTACTATGTCGACAGCACTTGAGAAGGGGGTTGTGCGTCCTGACACGACATATCTTGACAATAGTATAAGAGTTATCGATGATTACAAAATCCGTAACACAGGACCCCAGATCACTAAGCAACGGTCGATGACAGACGTGATCACTAGATCTGCTAACACAGGAACCATCTTTGCTCTAGAGCAACTAGGTGGTGGAGATATCAATCTGAAAGCCAAGCAGCAGCTTTATGATTCTTTCACGCAAAGATTCAAATTTGGTCAGAAAACTGGTGTTGAACAGACCGGCGAAGCCGGGGGGATAGTCGGTGAGCCTAAGCAATCATCAGATGTTCGCTATGCAAATATGAGTTTTGGTCAAGGTGTCAGCATGACTATGATGCAGCTGGCTGCCGCCACCAGCTCGATTGCTAATGGAGGAGTTTACTATAAGCCGACCATAATTGATAAAATTAAACATTCGGATGGATCAATCATGCAAAACCAGCCAAAGATTGTCGAGAAAGAGGTGTTGTCGGCCAAGACCATTAAAGAAATAAAAGACATGATGCGAACAGTTGTCGGTCCAGAGGGAAGTGGTTATCAAGCGATTTTGCCGGGTTACGATATTGCTGGCAAAACCGGAACTGCTGAAGTCGCTAAACCGGACGGGGGTTACTACAAGGACAGAGAGATTGGTTCCTTCTTTGGGTTTACACCAACAGACAGTCCAAAATATGTCATAATGGTCAGAGTCGATAGGCCAAAGCAGTCAGATGTTTTTGCTTCTAGGGCTGCAGTTGGTATCTTCGCTGATATGAACAAATGGTTAATTGATTATTACGGCATTGCGCCATCAAGGTAAAACAAATACATGGAAACAATTTCAATATCACTAATTAGAGAGCAGTTTACTGATGTCGCCCTGCTGGGACTGCTTTCAATTTTGCTGGCAACAGCCCTAACTCCTGTCTACACTAAGTTTGCCTACAAATATAAATGGTGGAAAAAGCTGCGTGACACTAGTCTGACTGGCGAAAAGGCTGAGGTTTATCACAAGCTTCACGAAGAAAAACATAAACGAAACATTCCGACCATGGCCGGCATCATAACTGTTGTTACTGTCACAATAATAACTTTATTGTTCAACCTTGACAGGGGTCAGACATGGCTACCGTTGGCAGCTATGCTCGGTGCAGCTAGCGTGGGCATACTTGATGATGTCTTCAACTTGCGTTCTCACGGAGGTAAGGCGGGTCTAACGGCTAGGGTAAAAATGTTACTCATAACAACAGTTGCCTCAGCAGGCGGGCTATATTCATTCTATAAGCTCGGTTACAGCAGCTTAAACATTCCTTTTATCAGTGGCAATGTCGAGGTAGGTTGGTTTTTTGTACTTATTTTTGTGCTTGTTGTGGTTGCCACTGCTAATGCCGTTAACATAACTGATGGCTTAGACGGCCTCGCTGGCGGGCTTCTAACTACAGTGTTTACGGCCTACGCTTTGATTGCATTCCTGCAGACAAATTACGGTCTGGCTGGCTTCTGTATAACCATTGTTGGTGCCTTAACTAGCTATACTTGGTTCAATATATACCCAGCTAGATTCTTTATGGGTGATGTCGGTTCATTCACAATGGGTGCAACATTAGGCGTAGTAGCTATGCTGACAGATACAGTTTTAATTCTTCCGGTTATAGCGATCGTCTTCGTGGGTGAAACCGGTTCAGTAATCTTGCAGGTGTTAAGTAAAAAACTACTTGGTAAAAAAATATTTAGATCAGCTCCAATCCACCATCATTTCGAGGCAATTGGCTGGCCGGAGACAAAGGTGACAATGCGTTTTTGGGTAATTGGAGAGATAGCTGCCCTAGCCGGATTACTGTTGGCTGTGTTTGGCGGTAATATATGAGTCGAAGAAGCACTTATCAACAGCGCAAACGGCATGTCAGGCAGCCTGATAGCACTAAGCTTAGTTTTGGTAGAATTGTGTCATTTGTATTTAATTACATCAACATAGGGCTAAGAAGTATGGCTTTGGAGCCTGGTGCCGGTAATAGCATCAAGAAACACGTACGTCGCCATCGCCCCGACTATCAAATCGTAATGGTAGCAGGTGTGCTTTTAATGCTTGGTATGATTATTATTTATTCGGTTAGTCCAGCATTAAGCCAGAGACTACTTGGTGATTATTCAGAAAATTACTTTGTTTACAGGCAATTTATCAACATCGGAATTGGGCTATTTGGATTTTTTATAGCGGCTAATATACCTATGCAGCTTTGGAAGCGATTGCTACCACTGATGATAGCTGCATCAGTCATTAGCGTAGCAGCCATGTTTATTCCTGGTCTTGGTATTGCTCAGAACGGTGCAACTCGCTGGGTAGGCGTCGGACCGTTGTCTTTCCAACCCGCCGAGCTGATTAAATTGACCACACTTTTCTACTTAGCTTTTTTCTTAGGCGAGAAACCAGATGATCAAATTAGGGATATATCTAAAACTACATTACCGGTAGGCATATTACTTGTCGGGCTTTCGCTACTTATAGTTGTTGTACAGCGCGATATGGGTACTATGATGTCACTAGCAGCTATCACTATCACAATGCTATTTTTGGCCGAGGTACCACTCAGACACTTTGCAAGCCTGGTTGGTTTTATGGGGGTTGGTGCGGTTATGAGTATTGCTCTATTTCCACATCGTGTTGCAAGGTTTTTAACGTTTCTTAACCCGAATGACGACCTTCAGGGTGCTGGCTATCATGTTTATCAAGCTTTGATTGCTATCGGTTCTGGCGGTTTTACTGGCTTAGGTCTGGGCCGTAGTGTTCAGGTGTATGGCTATCTTCCTGAGGCAGCCAATGATTCTATCTTTGCCGTTTGGTCAGAAAAGTTCGGCTTTATTGGTGCATTGGTCATCATTGGCTTATTTACTTTTTTGCTATATAAAATGTATCTTTTAATCCGTGACGGCAAAGACAAGCCGTCTAGTCTCTTGGCGGCCGGCATAATGGTTTGGTTCGCTAGCCACGTAGCAATCAACATAGGCGCAATGCTCGGATTGCTGCCTCTGACCGGTATAACGCTACCATTTATTAGTTATGGCGGTAGTAGCATGCTGTTTATGTTGATCGCACTAGGTATTACATTCCAATTATCAAGGTACACTAATAAGCCATCTGAGACTCGTGAGTTTGCTACTAGACGAAACGGAGGAGTAAACAGGGTTGCCAGAGGCAGGGCATGAAGGTATTGATGGTAGGTGGCGGTTCCGGTGGACATGTTTTCCCGCTGATTGCAATCCAGCAACAGCTACATACTCTTGATCGTAGTATCGAGTCTGTGATTGTAAGTGACGTGCTGGCAGATGATGTCAAAAATGAATTTAATCATGGCACTAGATTCAAAATGATTAAAAGTGGCAAGATCCGTCGATTCGCTCATTGGAAGTGGTACGATTATTTTAAGCCTAATAGGTATAAATTTTATCTATTCAACTTGATTGATGTCTTTAAGCTCATTATTGGGGGTATTCAATCTCTAAAGATACTATTAACTGAAAAACCTGATGTTGTCTTTGCTAAAGGTGGCTATGTCAGCGTTCCTATTGGGCTGGTCGCTAGCTGGCTTAATATACCATTGATCTTACATGATTCGGATACTAGGCTGGGCATCGCAAATAAGCTACTCGCCAGACGTGCGACTAAGTTGCTACTAGGCATGGAGAGAACAGATTCGGACGATAACCCAGTAGTTGGAATACCAGTTAGAGAGGCTTTTTTCGATCTAGATAAAGCAACCTCCAAATCCAAATTAGGTATTGATAGCGGAAAACCACTACTGTTAATCACCGGGGGTAGCTTAGGGGCGAAAAGAATAAATATACTATTCGAAGAGCATTTGCAGGATTTGGTGAATGGCTACGAAATAGTTCACATCAGTGGAGTGGGGGACTACGACAGGTTAAGCAAGGTTACTGAGAAAATTAAAGAAGGTTATAATCTGCACCCATTTGTGAGTAGTGATTATCCTGCGCTAGTCGCCGCAGCCGACGTAGTGGTCGGCAGGGCTGGTGCAACATCAATTGCCGAATTTGCGGCAGCTGGTGTAGCCAGTATATTCATACCTAATAGCTACTTAACTGATCAGGTCAGTAATACTAATTGGCTAATTGCTCACAATGCGGGTTTGGTAATCGAGGAGTCGGGCAGGACAGAGATTGAACTTATGGATGCATTAGAAAAGTTAAAAACTGAGTCTGTTAGAAATGGATATGCTCATAAGATTCATAAGCTGGCTATTAGAGATTCGGCCAAAAAGGTTGCTCAGTACATAATCAAAGGAGCTAAGGGATAATTATGGCAATTATCAGGCACAACAGATCTCAAACAAAGTTGCAGCAAAGACGCAACGCTAGACCACAGCGAGCAAGAGTTGTTAGATCGTCTGTTCAGCCAACGCGGATTAAACCAAAGCGAGAATTTAATAAAAAAAATACCGTTAGATCACTGATTATTGGCGTATTTTTTGTAGTACTTTTAGCCTGGAGTGCCTACACAGGCCCAATAGTAGTCAGTAATACAGACCCAAAGTCAGAAAAAGAAGCCAAGGCGGCAGCTAGTGAATATCTAAGTGGTTTTAGAAATCTGTGGTGGTTCGTTTCTGTGAATGATCTGGAGAGTTCAATTATAGATAATTCACCACACATAGCCAACGTAAATATCAGTAGAGGCATGTTGTCACGTAGGATCGTCATTGATGTTGAAACTCGAAATGCGACTTTTCTACTGCGTACTAGTAATTTATCTTATCAGATTGCTCAGGACGGTGTGATCATGCAGAAAACTAGTTCAAGTGATGTAAGTTTGCCAATCATTTACGATGAGGCTGCGGTGGATAGTTTGAAGGTTGGACAACCATACCTGCCGGCTCGCGACATGTTAATGATGAGACAGATTATCGAACAGATCGATCTGATGAAACCTAAATCATTTAAAAATTTTGTGTTGGTGAACAATACTCGAGAAATCCAAGCTCATTTAAAGCAGGGCTACTACATTAAATTCAGCTCCACAGATGATCTAACAGATCAAATTAACGATCTCAAGCTGGCCCAAACTAAATTAAAGTCTGATCCAAAGGTATATATAGATGTCCGTTTCAGCGGAAGAGTGTTTGTTAAATAGAAATCTTAACACTCTATCAAAGCTCACCTTAATCAGACGACAGGGCAGTAGTGCAAGCGAGCAGTCCTGTATGGGGCTAGACGCGGTCTAATAGATGAATATTAATGATTGATAATTACACTCACTCATGATCACTGGGCTGCAACACAACAAGTAACAGATCACTACTCTATCCATGTTCGTATTTTGTACAATATAGATGTATGCACCATTATTTAAGACAAAAAAACATATCACAATTACAAATTATAAATAAGTCAAATATAATCAATACAAATAGGATAGCGGGGGAATAGTAATACTAAAAAGTCAAATAGGTAAAATTGCAAACGTTGTTGTGGAAAAGTATACATTATTTAATTTATTGTAAAAATTGCAACTAGTGCCAAATTGGAATGACGTACGCTAGATGGTTAAGAACCACTCTTGGAGAGTCCTGCAGGCCAGAACGCTGACCAAACTTACTTCGTAAAGTAACTAGTCAGAACGAAATAGAACTTATCGAGCGATTATATGCTGAAGTCCCCTGTTAAAGAGTGGAAGTAGGTGTATTCGTAGTCAACTGTATACATATACTCTCACGTCGTAAAATATACATTGTGCGACGTTAGGTCTCACAAATAAAGTCGGATACATACTCATCTATTTATCGTAATTCTTATGCATATATTTCTAAATTACTTTCGCTACTACTCACTTCACTATCCGTCGCTACGATTACGACGAATAACTAGGTTTTTCGTGATTTATCAACCTCGAATAATAATTACCCTAAATTAACGGAGATGTTATAGATGCATTAACAGATGAACTCATCTGTTAATGAGTGGCTATTCTGTATAAAAATAGCTTAAGATCTGCTCTGTTCGCTATTTGTACGATTGATTTAACAGAGGTCAAAATGTATAATAACAGAAGTGATTAAAAGAATACTACTAACAAATGACGATGGCTACCTTGCTACTGGTATATGGGCGATTCACGCAAAGCTGATTGAAGCTGGGTATGATGTTGATTTTGTAGCACCAGCTAGCCAATACAGCTGGTCGGGGAAGTCATTGATGCATGATAAACCGGTAACGGTAAAACGAGAGTCTATAAAAGGTCATGAGATTTACATTGTTGATGGTTCGCCAGCGACGTGTGTTCGATTAGCGCTGCATGAAATCGTCAAGCAGCCACCCGACCTTGTCGTGTCTGGTATTAATTTTGGTGCTAACTCTAGTGTCAGCAATATGATGAGTTCCGGTACTGTCGGTGCAGCCATGGAGGCTAGTTTTGATGGCTTTAAAGCTTTAGCCACTTCCCTAGCCTTCGTGAATGATGCCGGATTTAGTGACGGACCTGATGCCGAAGAAGCCATGGATAAAGCTGCAGACGTTACGGTTGGCATTATTAAACGCTTGGAAAAATATGATTTTCCTAATCATACTGACCTTCTAAACATTAATACTCCCATTGCTGTCAAAAGCGATCAGATAAAAGTCTGCAAGCCAGACAGGGACAGCTATGGCAAACTTTATAGTAAGACTGAGGCCGGTAGTTACAATCGAACGGCTGGCACGAATAGGGATAATACAAGCCCATATTCCGACACCTACTATTTAAAACAAGGCTTCGCGACAATCACACCGGTAAGCTTAGAGCTTGCGCCCGATGAGGCCTTAGAGAGTCTTAAAACGGCTCTAGGAGCTTATTGACGCGAGCTATAACCCTAGCCGGCGCTCCGTCTAGCTCTAGTTTTATCGGCAGAGCTATTACCTCGAAATCGAGACCTTGTAACTGATTCAGGTTTGTTAAATTCTCGATTATTAAAATATCCTCTGCTAGTAGTTTTTTGTGAATTGGAAAAGGATCAAAATCTGGCCCAGATACGTCCAACCCAATCATCTTTGGTTTTTGGTGAATCAACCAATCAGCGACAGGCTCGGGCATTTGTTCAAAATCTGTAAAGTATTCCGGACTGGATGATTTTTTGTCCCAGCCAGTATTGAAAAGTATTATTGATCCTGGACTAACCGACTGTTTTAAATCTATAACACCATACCCATCTCTAGCGTCGATCAGCACGCCATCACCAATAAATTTCGAGATCGGATAATCTGATAATAGCTTCCCTCCCCTGATCATATGAGCTGGTGCATCGATATGCGTGCCTATATGTGTCGGCAAACATAGCTGGTGCTCTAAATAATTATCTTTTTCAATTGATCCGATCTCCTTTATCTCTAATTTCGGATCACCTGGAAACACTGGAGTACTATCGCTTAGGTTTACAGTTAGATCGGTAATTCTCATCTTAGGCTGATGACTTCCTCTTCTGAGAACTCACCGTCCTTTTTAGCCTTCGGCAACGGCTTTTGAGCGTGCTTTAGTATTTGTGGTTTTTTGTTCTTATTTGGCTTTTTACGTGGTTTAGGACTGTTGTCTTGGACGTTGCTGTGACTGCTATGATTTACTGGTTGTTGCCGGTTGTGTTCGGCATTTTCTTGAGCTTTATGCACGGTTTTTGGCATTGAGTTTTCGCGTACCTCTTTTTCTACAATCGCCCTAGGCTTGCCATAGGTGGCACGTGAGTTCTCAATTATATTAAGAGTATAATCTTGGCTGACTGGCGGGATATTAAGCGTGGTGGCTGAGAATGATCGTGTTTTCTCGCCATCGATACTAATATTAGCCACGAAGTGTCGATTATTAAGATTAATCAAATCTTGAGATTCAAATTCCGGTTCAAAGTACTTCTGCATAACCGCACCATCCTCAGCACCGATTCTGAATGCGATTAAGCTTCCGACGTTACCAAAAACAGCGTCACGCACTATTAACTCCATCTGGCTAACGTACTGGTTGGCTATAGTTAGGTTTAGGCCGTATTTACGGGCTTCACTGAGGATGACAGCGAAGCTGTCGGTCGCAAAGTTTTGAAACTCATCAACGTACAGATAAAAAGGTCGACGGTCTTCGATAGAGGCTATATTGGCCCTGCTCATGGCTGCTAGCTGGATTTTAGTCACCATCAATGCCCCCATGATAGCGGCATTATCTTCGCCCATTAGGCCACGAGACAGGTTGACTATCAGTATCTTACCTTCATCCATTATCTCGCGGACATTTATCGTGCTTTGCTCTTGGCCGATTATATTTCTGATCATCGGGTTGGCGGTAAAGGCACCGACTTTGTTTAGAACAGGTGCAACTGCTTCGGCGGCAAATTTGTCATTCCAACTAGCAAACTCCGTTGTCCAGAAGTTTTTCACTACCGGGTCGGTTACGCGATCGATTATCTCATTTCTAAAATCTCTCTCCGTTAGCATACGGGTAATGCCAAGCATTGTAGAGTTTGGGGTATCCAACAGTGCTAACAGGGTGTATCGCAGGATGTATTCAAGCCGTGGACCCCATGATTCAAACATGCGCTTCAATACACCAACTAGTTCTGAGCTGATATGATTCTTTAAAGATGGATCAGTTACTTCCATCGGGTTGAAGCCGATTGGAAATTCAGTATCGGCCGGATTAAAGTAGACGACATCTTTAAGTCTATGGGCCGGGATATAGCGTAATATATCAGCAGCATAATCACCATGAGGATCAATCACGGCAAAACCATGGTTATGGAAGACGTCGCTGAGAGTTAATAGTTCCAAAAGTCCAGATTTACCAGTTCCGGTCTGACCGACTATATATACGTGCCTGCCGCGGTCAACCCGCTTTAGCCCGAATTGTGAGTGCGAGCCACGGAAGTTGGTCATACCAAATGAGCTTAGCTCTTCTGGTGGTGTTCTCTCAGCCAGTGCAAGATTGCTGGGCGGTTCGGCTGTTTTGCTATTTGCCCAAACAATATTTGGTGTCTCAACATTGGTGTGTGGTAAATGATAGACACTGGCTAGCTCTTCGATATTTACCGTGTTGCCTTTGTCTAAGAAGTACCGAGCTCGATATTTGAGTTGCTCTATCGGCTCGAAGCTGCTTTTATCTACGTTGAAGCCGTTGAGGATCGTGTTGTTAAATTGCTTAAATGAACCAACCACGGCTTGCATCCTTAGCTTTGCCACGTTGACGTCTTCGCCGGCATATAAAATACGAATCTTCATCTGATAGCCAAGTTTAGACATCTTTTCATGCACGGCAGTGATCTGGGCTGTTTGTTGTTGACTGATTTGTGGCGATCCGGAGCTTTCTTCTGGCACGGTTATAAAGGCAGATATTAGTTGCGCAATATAAGATAATCCACCCCCACCAGTGTTACCACCCGATTTAATTTTCTCAGCAAATTTTTCACCTTTCTTGTGCCAAGAATCATCGATTGGTCTAGCTAATATCTGTATCCAGAACTCCTCGTTCATCCCATCTAATTTGGCGATGGTGCCTGTAATTGATGCCAGAGGGTCAACATCAAAATTTGGAAAGGTTTTGATTGGCAACATGTCGTTTTTATTAAAGCCAAGCTCAACCGTATGGACGACTTTCTGTTCTAGCTCCCTATTAGCATAATCCTCGGTAGTTTCGTATATTTGTACTTCCGGATATTGAGCGTACACCTGACCTTCGACAAAGCTTTTGAGGTGTTTAGGACACCAGATATAAAATCTAATCTGTTGATTTTTGACGGCAAATTCAAAACTTATGTGCTCTTGCATACCTCCTTCTCGCCGTAGTTCGGCTCTCGGTCGCAAGATTCCGTGCAGGGCTGCGAACATCTGTTCGGCAGCCAGTTCCTTACGATCATTAGTTCGCGGAATCTCGAGCATTAGGATGGTCGATTCTCTAGATTCAATCCATTCTGATTGCCTGCGATTCTGCCAGATCATGTAGCCAAAAAAAGTTACAATGAACACCCAACCCCACCACTCAAACAGTACGGTTCCAACAAGTTCAATCAAGGCTCTTATCATATTCATTTGGGTAATTTACCAGTTAATTGAGGCTTAATACTACTGTTATCCTAGCACAAAATAGAAGCTTTCTGCAAAGTGCTAAAGCTATAGTTGGTAATGAAATTAAACTTTGGTTTCGTCGTAGGTATAAGTAGCTTTGGCGGTTCGAACGAACTGGGGTTTGCTCTGAAGATTGAGCAGAATAGTAGTCTCTTTGACGTGTCGGTCTTTAAGCACTCGCTTAACAATTTCATCACGATGCAGAGGCTCACCAGCTTCGGTTAGAACATCGGCAATAACATCTGCCACTGTGCCCTTGCTATAACCCCACTCCTGTAGTGCGTAGATTCCGCGACCGATCAATACGAATCGCTTGTCTTTAATCAATTCGTTATGGATAGCTTGAGTAGTTACATCTTTACGTTTGAAATCACTGTCTTTAATTGCTTCAGAAATTTCATTAAAGTGCATTGATTTGCCGTTTTCTTGTAAAATAACATAAATTTTATCTCGTATGTTCTTTGGGTTAACTAGAGGCCACTTTATATGCCCCCACTGCCCTTTTAAGCTGGTTAGATGCTTGCTTGTGCTAGCAACTGCAGTCGCATGCTCAGGCTTGTCTAGACTGCTAATCTTAGCGTGTAGCTCTCTAGCGTTCATTGGTTTACCGTGCTTTTTCACGTCTTTAACCAGCTGGCTTACAGTCGCTTTCAAATCTTTGATCGGGTGGTACTGTGCAATCGCCACGCTATGGTAGAAATCATCGTTTTCGCCTAGGACGTTAAGATTAGGTGCAAGCTCTGATAGGAAAGCTATGTGTGAGTTGTCTTCTCTCTTCGGCTGATCCATAACTCCCTTAGCAAGGACTTTTACAGGAGCAACTCGGCCTAGTTTTTCTAATTCAGCTGTAAAAACTTCTTCAATCTTAGCCATATGAGGTAAATCAGAGGCAGTGGCTTTCATTTTAGTCAAAGTAGCTTTCTCTAGCTGTCTAACTCTCTCTCGCGTAATTCCTAGGAGCTCACCAATCTGCTCTAGAGTTTCTTTACGATCGTATAAACCAAATCTTCGTGAGATTATTTCTCTTTCACGTTCTTTATCTATAGTTCCGATAATATCCTTAGCCGCCTTGTGAACGTCCAAATCAATAACTGCTTGTTCTGTATCCATGTACCGTGCCTTTACCTTTCCAATTTCATTACATTATAAAACATGTGTTACTTAGTGTCAACAACAATATAAACTATGTTGATTATATCACTATTTGGACTAATTATGTAAGTCCTAATTTTATAATACTTTTCCACAACCTATTAGCATAAGCGTCATCTATTAGGTCTTCGAGAACAGATAATTGACAGCGATGAAATCCATGACAGCAACTTATGGAAAGCCTTCAATGATTAATTGACTTAAGAAAATTCAATCGCACGAGTTCTAGCTACTTTCCTGTTTGGCTAGCAACGGTGGTCCGCTCAACTTTCGTTGTTTCCGCTTCTGTGATCTTGCTATACGGATTGCTTTAACTAGGCTTTTACTAAGGGCGAAGGTTTGTTTCATTCTGCCTCCATACTCAGGTTTGCTTATCTCTTGCTTGAACAAATTTGCCATGTTACCAATACTACGGAGGAACGTGCCGTAGTCAGTATCGATAGTGCTCTGATGCCTCATGCTTAATGCAACTAGAAAAACCGAATTGATATTGTTTTCGCCAGATCTTTTTGTTTCTTCGACTGCCTCTTCTGCGACAGACTCTATTTGATCTGCTGCAAGTACTGTGTGGCCGGGGTGCTGTATGGCTTCGTATGCTTTAGCCATGACTCTCGGGCTCTTGAGCTTGGCTGCCAGCACGTACTTGAGGGCATCCAGAATAAATTCCTTATCTACTTTTACGTGGCCCCAATCATAAACAATAATTTCCCCATCTTCGTTAGACTTGACGTTACCACCATGCATATCGCCGTGAATCTTTCCATCCATGAATGACTGGACCATAAATGCCGCCATGTTAGTCAGGCGATCTCTACTACCTGGAAGAGCATCAATCCGTTCTGCCGATAGTTTTTCCATTACTAAGAAATCTGAGCTCGAGTCAAAAACTTCCGGCACCTTTACAGAGGTTCCTGCAAATCTGCTTACCGCATCAGTTTGGCTGGCGCTTTCTGCCAATAAGTCACCCTCGGCATTAATTTCTTCGACAAGCACATCTAGTAAGAATGGCAACCCTCTGCTTAGTCTCTGAAGCTTCTTATATAGCTCACTATCTTCGACCTGATCTTGAACCAGTGCGTCAGTTATCTCGATTAGTATTTCCAGTGCTCTAGCATTTTTTGTGATTGCCTCATCGGTACCTGGTCTAGTTATCTTTACGACTACTTCTTTGCCATTGTCCATCCTAGCATCCAAAACGTAGCCTATAGAGGCACTGCTTAGTGCTCCTATAATAGCTACATCCGGTATTTTAGTGTCCAGAATATCAAGTTCAGACGAGTTAGGCATTGCCACACCTTCTTGCAAGTGCTCGCCAATCTGATTAATAAAATCTGCCTTATCCTCTGGGAAGGCTAAATCTGCACTGGTTAGCATTTGGCCAATTTTCGCCATTATAGGGCCTACTCTGAACAAGCCTTCAGCAATTTCTTTTGGGGTTTTGGTTGAGTGCCCATCCTCTGCGACACCCACTAGGTGTCGAGTGGCTTCAAACAATCTAGCAAGTAGCATACCGTCTTCAATTATTAATCGGGTCCTCTCTGTTAAATCAGATCTGTCAGTAAAATTAATCTCTAACAGTCTCCTGTTTATGTATGGTGCTATTAATTCGTAGCCCACAAGTCCCGCGACTACAGACTCTCCTCGATCAGCTTTATTTGGATTAGCTACTTTACGCCAGGCAGTAAACATATCTGTGCTATCAGTCTCGGCATG
>JAGPDM010000001.1 GCA_018057585.1 Candidatus Saccharimonadota bacterium | reverse complement strand
AAAGTTGAACTGTATTACCGAAGTAATTTGTGACTCTATTTTTTGTTACATCAAAGTTAATTGACGTGACGCTGCACTGCTAAATTTTTAATGTTCACTCCTGTTAATCCATCAGAGACGTAAGATACAGAATACGAAACTCTGTCACCTACGTCAAGTATAGAATTTACTTTTTTATGTTTATCGTTATATTTGAGCTATCAAAAAAATACTTTAATGGGTAAAAAACTTATTCATAACAGGGGTCAGTATAATTATTTTGGACCAATATTGATGTATAAATAACAATGAGATTATTTATTTTTTATCTGTAGAATTTTCAGATTTCTCTGAAGCTTGATCGTCGTCTTCGCCGTCTTGATCATCGTCAATTCCGTCTTCACCTGGTGTTTTCACAACTAGAGCAACCGAAGCTACCATGTCTGATGCGTTAAGCTTCATAATTCGAACACCCTGGGTTGTACGACTAATTTCGGATATCTGCTTAAGTTCAGTTCGGATAGTCTGGCCTTTTTCGGAAATAATGATTATCTCGTCGGCAACGTCTCGCAATGAACGCATAGCGATCAAATCACCGGTTTTCTTGTTTACAATAGCTGCTCTGATACCAACGCCGCCTCGTCTGTGAAGTGTGAACTGTGACACTTTAGTTCGTTTACCGTAGCCATGGTCGCTAATAACAAAGATATTTGAGTCCGGCTTAGCTACGCCAGCACCGATAACAGCGTCACCAGCCCTTAGCCTGATACCTCTAACCCCCCTGGCTACCCTGCCCATAGGACGCACATCCTTCTCAGCGAATCGAATCGCTTGACCCTTTTGGGTTACGATGACGATATCGTCTTCACCGCCACTAACCATTATCCACTTAAGTTCATCATCTTCATCTAGTCTTATAGCAATCAAGCCACTTTGTCGGACGTTCTTGTAGTCGCCTATAGCTGTTTTCTTGACTATGCCTTTCTTGGTACACATAAACATATAGCCATCTGTGCCTTGTTGATTCAGGTTAACAACTGAGTTGACTCGTTCTTCTGGTTGTAATTGCAATAGATTAACGATTGCCTGCCCTTTGGCTATAAGTCCAGCCTGCGGCACTTCGTAAGCCTTGAGCCTGAATAGTCTGCCTTTATTAGTAAAAAACAATAGGTAGTCATGAGTATTTGCCAAGATAAGATGTTCTATAAGATCTTCATCCTTAGTGGTCATACCCCGCCTGCCTTTGCCGCCTCGATTTTGCTTCTTATAGTCTTCAGCTTTGGATCGTTTGATATAATTACTTGATGTAATTGTAACAACGACCTGTTCATTCGGTATCAGTTCTTCTTCACTAAATTTACCAAGTTCGTATGGAATTATCTGAGTTCTTCGCTCATCACCAAACTTTTCTTTAAGTTCTACTAATTCCTCACGAATTATTTCAAGTATATACTTCTCATCGCTTAGTATTCTCTTTAGCTCTGTAATTAGAGTTAGTAGTTCGGCTAGTTCGTCCTCGATCTTCTGCCTTTCAAGACCAGCAAGTGAGCGTAATTGCATTGCCAGAATAGCTTTGGCCTGTAGTTCTGAGAGTTTGAATTTTTTGATCAGATTCTTCTGAGCTTCTTCAGTAGTTTTACTTGCTCTAATCGTTGCAATAATCTCATCGATATTATCGAGAGCAATCTTTAATCCATCGAGTATATGCTTACGGGCTTCGGCCTTTCTAAGCTCGTACTCTGTACGTCTGCGAACAATATTCTTTCGGTGCTTTAGGTACTCTTTCAGAATAGCTTCTAGCCCTAGGACTCTAGGCTGAATGCCGTCAATCAATGCCAACATATTGTAGTGCAGGCTTGTCTGCAGTGGAGTAAGTTTATATAGTTGATTAAGAATCTTCTTAGGATAAGCATCTTTCTTTAGATCTATGACAATCTTGACCTTACCTCTGGCAGTTTCGTCTCTAAGGTCGCTAACGCCTGTGATTTTCTTATTCCTGACTAGATCAGCAATTTTCTCTACAAGTGTAGCTTTGTTCTGAGCATAAGGTATCTCAGTAACAACGATCCTATGACCGCCCTTTTTACCCGGTTTTTCTTCAATTTCGGCAACAGCTCTGATAATAATTCCACCCCTACCGCTAACATAGGCTGTTCTGATTGATTCTTTACCATAGACAATACCCCCCGTTGGGAAGTCGGGACCTTTTACGTGCTTTAGAAGGTCATCAATTGTTGCTTCTGGATTATCTATAATCTCGATAGTGGCATCAAGTAACTCATTCAAGTTGTGTGGCGGGATATTTGTAGCCATACCAACTGCGATACCAACCTGACCGTTAAGTAGAAGGTTCGGCAGTTTTGCTGGTAGAACAGATGGTTCTTGCTTGGAATCGTCAAAGTTTGGTCGGAAATCGACTGTTTCCTTGTCGATATCGACAAGCATCTGCTCTGCTTCCTTGGTCATTCTGGCCTCTGTATACCTATAGGCGGCTGGAGGATCACCATCCATTGAACCGAAGTTACCCTGGCCGTCAACTAACATGTAGCGCATCGAGAAGTCTTGAGCCATACGAACCATGGTGTCGTAGATTGAAGAGTCACCATGGGGGTGATAACTACCCATAACGTCACCGACTACTGTCGCTGATTTGCGGAACTTAGCCGTTGAGCGTAGCCCACTCAAGCCCATTACGTATAGGATCCTTCTCTGGACCGGTTTTAGACCATCTCTAACATCTGGAAGTGCTCTCGAGACAATCACGCTCATGGAGTATTGAAGATAACTCTCCTCCATCTCGTCTTCAATGGTTCGCGGTTTAACTGATTTTGCTTTGTCATCTTCAAGAACCACCATATCATCAACATGAACATGTTCAACATTAACTTCTTCTTGGTCTTGAGTTGTTTCTTCTAAATTGTTTTCTTCGTTTTCAGCCATAATTACCTCTAAATATCCAAATCTTTAACATATTTAGCTCTGGTCTGGATAAAGTTCTTGCGAAGCTCCACCTCTGTACCCATAAGCTTATTAAATATTGCATCAGCTTTTTCACCGTCTTCAATATTTACTTGCAGTAATACACGATTCTCAGGATTCATTGTAGTCTCCCACAGTTCTTCAGCATCTTGCTCACCAAGACCCTTGTATCGCTGCAACAGAGTAACACCAGCTTGTTTATATCTAGATTTCTCTTCTTCATCTTGTTCGGCTGGTGCAATATCTGGCAGGTCCTTTTCTTCATCAGCTTTTGCTTGCTTACGGGCAGCACGCTCTTCGATTAGCCTGTCGATTAGTTGCTCCTTTTCCTCGTCGTTGTAGGCATAGTATGTTTTTCGATTAGCTACAACCTTATAAAATGGTGGTTGTGCGATAAATATATGTCCGCCCTCAACAACTGGACGCATAAACCTATAGAAAAAGGTTAAGAGTAGAGTTCGAATGTGACTTCCATCGACATCGGCATCGGTCATAATAATAATTCTTTCATAGCGCAAACCATCGATATTAAACTGCTCGTCAATCCCAACGCCAAGAGCTTTAATTATGCTTACTATCTCTTTATTGGCTAGCATTTTGTCTAATCTGGCTCGTTCAACGTTAAGCACCTTACCTCTTAGGGCTAATATCGCCTGGGTCCTACTATCACGACCAGTCTTGGCTGATCCACCCGCAGAATCACCCTCTACTAAGTATAGCTCTGAGTCTTTTGGATCTTTGCTAGAGCAATCTGCTAGCTTGCCAGGGAGCGAAGTCCCTTCCAATACGCCTTTACGGATAACATTGTCTCGAGCTGCACGAGCTGCCTTTCGAGCTTGGGCTGATAATATAACTTTGCCAACAATTTTCTTAGCAATCGAAGGGTTTTCTTCTAGGTAATACGAGAAATACTCGTTCATAACCTGTTCTACATAGCCTCTGATCTCTGGGTTTCCAAGCTTATTCTTAGTCTGACCTTCAAACTGTGGGTCAGGCATCTTTACCAAAATTACAGCTGTTAGGCCTTCTCTTATGTCTTCACCTGTTAGGTTCTCGTCTTTTTCTTTTAAAAGGCTGTTTTTACGTGCGTAGTCATTTATAACCCTCGTGATGGCCGAGCGAAAGCCAGTCATATGAGTACCACCATCTGGGTTAAAGACGTTGTTAGCGAATGTTTTTACAACTTCGTTGTATGAATCTGTATATTGAAGTGAAATCTCTACCATGGTTTCTTCGACCTTTTTTTCTACATAAAATGCATCGTCACCGTAAATGTCTTTACCGTGGTTCAAGTGACGGACATAGGACTGGATACCACCTTCGAAATAAAATGTATATGACTGATTGATTCTCTCATCGATAACCGTACCTTTTATACCTTTGGTCAAATAGGCTTGATGTCTCAGATAATCTAGTACGCGTTGATATTCAAATTCTACCGACTCGAAAATTGTCTCGTCAGGATAGAATGTTATCGTTGTACCAGTTACATCGGTCTTTTCGGTTTTCTTGATTGGATAGAGAGGCACGCCCTTTTCATATTCTTGAACAAATAGGTAGCCGTCGCGTCTGACCTCAGCTCGCAAACTTCTTGAAAGAGCATTTACGACGCTGGAACCAACACCGTGAAGACCGCTAGACACTTTGTAGCCACCAGCGCCGAACTTACCACCCGCGTGTAGAACCGTGAGCACAGTCTCTAGAGCACTCAATCCGGACTTCTTAACTTTATCTACTGGTATACCACGTCCATCATCAGAGACTCTAACGCCTCCATCCTTCTGTAGGATAATTATTATTTCTGTCGCAAAGCCAGCGATAGCTTCATCGATTGAGTTATCAGCTATTTCTTTAATAAGATGGTGAAGACCATCACGTCCAGTGCCACCGATATACATACCCGGGCGCTTACGGACAGGCTCAAGCCCTTCGAGGACCTGAATCTGACTGGCATCATACTTTTGTTCTTTTGCTGCGGCTGCGACCACTGTAAACTACCCTCCAAGTAAATTGACTCCACTAATTCTAGCAGAGTCCACCTCTCTTAATTTGCTTATTAAAATTATAGACTTGATGACAGTCGATTGCAAGTCTTGTTGTAGTGTAACCGCTGTGGTTAAATGAACACATAGTTTATACGAAAAATTGAAACTTATGAAAACATCCTACAAAGAACTTGTGAGTAAAATGAGTTACAGCCCATCTCTCTTAGATATGCTGCCTCGGCAGATAAAGCTGTATGCAAAGCACCATAGATTACGATCAATTACTTTGGCTCTTTCCCTACTGCTACTGGGACTTAATGTCTACTTATACACCTCTCCAATCCAGAGCTCGGTTGCAGCTAGTGACAATGATTTAATTTATGGCGGCTTAACAGGCTCAGAGAATACTGCAAAGAGGATATTGCTTCAAGTTTGGGATAATAACCAAAATCCAGGTGGTGGTCAGGAATCAGACATACAGAATGTGTTTGCATCTTTCGGCGTAGACCGGTCAGATATTGAAAATTCATCAGAAAGAAAAATATGCACTCGAGGCTGTGAAGAAACAAAGGAATTAAAGATATTGGGACGTAAATCTGGACACCCGATGCAGACAAGGTCATTATCTGGCTACTACTATACAGATCTGGATAAGCTATTTAAGGACAATGGCCTAAAGTACCAGAAATCTTTGAGGATAAAAAGCGACATCTACGTGCTTTATGGATCAGGTAATATAGTCTTCAAAGATAACTCGAGAAGAATAAACCTACTCACTAGCCTGGTTGACGACCATGGCACACCCATCCAACCTGAACTTAATACTAAAAAGATAAATTACAGAGTCTTTGTGTCTAGCGAAGCAGATAAACCGATTAATGGGCCTAAAATCAGTATTAAACTGCCAGACAGCATAAAACTCGAAGCTGCCTATCCTGTAAGAACATCTACTACCAACAATGGACGCACAGATTTTAGTTGGCAGAAGCTTAACCCTAATGCTAACCAGTATTTCGACTTAGTGATGAGCCTCGACCCAGATAAGGCAGATAGTGAGGAACTATGCATAGTATCTACATTTAGTGCGATAGATGCTGCTAGCCAGACAAAAACTGACTGCTACAAAACTACATCGGCACAAGAACAGCCTAGAGTAAATGCTGAAAGCCTCCTGCAACCTCCGCCTACTGACAAAACGCTCATACCAAGCTTTGGGTTGGAGACGTCTATACGTGTGAAAAATCTAACTCAAAACACAGAACCTAAGCTTAACAGCGAGCATATTGGCGAACCTGGTGATAGGCTGCTTTATACAGTAGACATAAACAATGACAGCCAGCAAGATTTTAAAAACAAATACATACCAGGCCTAGTCTTAAGCGATGCATTGCAATATGCAACACTAACCAAACCGAACGGCGGTGTATTATCAGATGATATGCTACTGTGGCCAGCGTTCAATATAAGGGCCGGAGAGCATGTGCAAAAGACTTTTGAACTTCAGGTTAACATTAATGCGAATTCATCACCACAACCTAACTCAGACCCAAGATACAATGACTGTATAATTTCTATAAGCTACGGAAATGAATCTAATCAAAAAATTGATTGTGGCAATGTTAAGTTGGTTGAACAGAGTATGCAGAAACTCCCAGTAGCAAGCTCTCGACTCGTGCTGTCAATTCTGTTCCTCGTCTCACTAGCCTGCCTTTATTATTTCATGAACAGCCGTCGAGCTAAGAATGAGCTGGTTCAATTAAGACGAAGCTACCTCTTTTCAGAAAAAGCAGACACAGATGAAAGGTGATATAACCCGAGCTAAACCAAACCAGCCTAGACAGTCCGTGATTAAAAAATTAAAGGCAAACTCTGCAATTATAGATCTACCAAACAACAATCCTGAATATAGAGTGAAAAAGATTAGGAAAAACTCTACTGGCAACCGAACTGACCGGCATTTTCTGCATGAAATCACCCATAATTCTGTAGCTCGTAATTCTGCGATGTTCGGGGCGGTTTTCTCCGGCCTGCTAGTAACAATAATACTCTGGGAACTTGCAAAATTCTATGGATATAGCTACAACTATTCAGTAAGTATAATGGCGCTACTAATCGGTGGATTTATTGGTCTTTCTGTTGAATTAATAGTCGTATTCTTTAATCACAAATACACAGCCTAGAGACACCACTACCGTTATTTGTTGATTATATTACCGTTCTGATCAATATTAATCTGGGACAGCTGATCAGTTTGAGCGCTTTGCACAAGTCCGCCGTCCTGTAGGTTGTTATCAATGCTCACTGTTGCGTCCTGTGCTGGAGCTTTTTGATATATATTCCGTGGGTTAGATTGAGCATCCATGGCCTGAGCGGTAATGGACTGCGAAGGTGTTACCGCAGGCTGTGGCTCGTTGTTAATGGTTTGCTGTGGGGTTCCAGGTGTTGATTGATCTGTCCCGACTGGTGGTTGGCTATAATCTATGGCACCAGAAACACTTTCAGACTGCTGAGTATTATTACTCGTCTGATCATTGACCACGGCCGGTAGTGGTAGCTGGCTAGTCGAGATATCGCTGCTACCTCTTGATGAAGCCGTCATTGGCAGCGAGCTGGATGGACCGGATGATGAGGTGGCTGCCTGTTTCCTCTTCTTAGCTAGCCAGTCGTCCAAGAAAGAGCTTGAGCCTGGCTTGCCCGGAGCCTTTGCTCCAGGGCGCCCTCCTACTCCGCCTGCAGCAGGCAATGCGCGTCCAGTCGCTCCAGGAGCTCCTAGTTTTGGCTTATTAGGTACTGGCTTCGTTTCTAATCGCTTAAATATGTCCTTCTCAACATCTGCACGTGGTTTGCCATAACGAGCAGCAGACAGCTGCTTAAGTGCACTCATTAACTGCTCGTTCGGAGTACCAAAGGGTGGCAAGGTGGTCAGGCTGAAAGGCTGGGAAGGAACACCCCCAATCATCAATCTTGTAATAGCGTTGTAGTTCGGTACTTTTATAATATCTTGGGCATCAAATATCGGTGTGAATTGTTTTACTAGGAAATCTGCATCAGTGGCACCAGCCCTAAGACTAATGATCGTTCCGACGTTTCCAAAAACCGCATCACGTATTTCTTCGGTTAACTGCCCTATGAACTGGTTGGCGACGATTAGGTTCAGACGGTACTTTCTAGCCTCAGACAATATCGTGGCAAATGAGTCAGTTGAAAAGTTCTGAAACTCATCAACATACAGACTGAAGTCGACGCGCTGGTCTTCGGGTATATTAGCTCTGCTCATGGCGGCAGCCTGAAACTTCATTATGAATATCATTCCAAGTAGCTTGGAGTTTAGTTCACCCACCTTGCCTTTCGAAAGGTTAACTATCAATATTTTCTTATTATCCATAATATCTCGAAGCTCAAACGAGCCCTTTACCTGTCCGATAATATTGCGCATCATTTCGTTACTGACAAAAGCACCGAACTTACTAACAAACCAACCAAGGACTTCACTCTTATGATAATCACTTGTCTGTGCCATTTCTTTATTCCAAAAATCTAGAACAGTCGGGTCTTTGACGTACTTTAGCTTTTCTTTAGCAAATTGCTTATCTGTAAATATCTTAGGAATCTCTATGAATGTAGCACCTTTAGGATCGGCCATAAGTGTCAGTGCGGCATTTCTAAACCAGTGCTCGTATCTAGGGCCAATTATTCCTTGGTGTTGTGGATCGTACAACTTATATAGCATGTTTATAGCTTCCTGTATCAGAAAATCCTTTTGTTCAGGGTCTGTAAACTCGAATAAATTCAAACCTAAAGGATTGGCCATGTCCCCCGGATTGAAGTAGACGATATCGTCTACTCTGTTCCTCGGTGCCATGGATAGCAACTTTTCGGCCGTGTCACCGTGAGGATCAACAAAAGCTAGCCCGTTTCCATCAACCATGTCCTGGAGGATTATGTTCTCTAGTAGTGTTGACTTACCAGTACCAGTTTGACCAACTATATATACATGCCTGCGACGGTCATCAGCGCTGAGGCGGATCTCTTTTTTAACACCCCTAAACACGTTATAGCCCAGCAACAGTCCGGAGTCTGGCAAAATATTAGGTCCGTCAACTTGCTTAGCAGACTGTCTCTGAAGCTGGGATGAATAAGTAAACTGTTGATCAGGAAAATGAAATAAGGTCGCTAGCTCTACACTATTCAAAACATTGGTGTCAATCTCTGGTGGAAAAAATCTAAAAATGAACGCCGTGACGAAATTCTCGATATCTTTAGCTTCATTATATTTAAAACCGTTCAATCCCGGGGCATCATAGAGTGAAAATGAAGAAATAATATTGCGTAGGGTCGATTGAGAGCGATTCGCCGTATTTGATGAACTAACAACCCTGATCAGTACCTCGTAGGCTGGATGCCTGGTTTTCTCTTCGACTGCCTCTACTTGACTCTGTTCTAGATTAGAAAGCTGCTTTTCGTCCGGAGCTTTCTCTTTAGCTTCTGGGACTTTGCTTGGTGCCGCCATAAGGTCCATGACTCCACCTAGTCCAGCGGAAATACCTGAGCCACTTTTGCCTTTATCCTTTTTGATTCTATCGACTAAATCCTTAGATTTCTTTTCCCAGCCAGACTTTGCGGGACGGAGCATGATCTGTACCGCAGCGCCATCGTCTGGGCCAAGTGCTGTCAAGGCGTTGAGTAGACCCTGCATCCCATCTCGCTTAGTCTGCTGTATAGTTGCGATCGGGTATGCATAATCATTCTTAAGGACCACCTCGCCACCTATGGTCCCGCTAATCTTTCCAACTTGACTAAATATATTATGCTCTTGTGCTTCTTGAAGCTGGACCGTCGGGTAGGCACTGACAATCGCCTGTTTAACAATATCCAACAGAGCCACAGGAACTGCTGCATAGAAGTGAACACTACCTTTAACGGCCACGATTTCGAATGCTATGTGCCTCTGTCCGTAAAATTTACTCTTAAATCCATCCTGGGCCGTGCTTGCAACTATGTTATATAGCACCTCCGCTTGTGAGACTTTCTCCTGTAAGACGTCCCTAACATCTCTTGTGCCTATCTCGGTGTCATCGCTTGCTGGTGGTAGTTCGATTAGAAGCGGCACAACTTTCAAGCCTCTCTCTACTCCCTTAGCATATCTTAGAATCGAACGATACCGGTAGTAGACGAAAGCAATTGCTCCTAAGAAGAAGCTGATCGTTACTAAAACTGCTATTACACCTGCCATACAATTAGCCTAAGGCGACGTACTGCCAGGTTTAATTTCCCTACCATAACGTTTATTCATATAGTCGATCTGAAGCTTTCCGACTTCTAGCTCCTGTCTGTATGGGTCGTCTTTGGATTGCTCTACGATCTTTCTTGCCTTATCTACCCATTCTTTTTCAATCACATCGACATCGTCTGCCTTAGGTGGATTAGGGTCTATCACTAGTGGTGCAACCTGGCTAATAGAAGCTGCTGACTGTGGATCAGGAGTGTTTGAAATTGGTTGAGGCACAACCGGTGGCAAGGTCATTCCACTATTCTGATTAGCGCCCTCCCTGTTTGCTGGAGCCTTTTCTTGCATTGCAGGTGCTGGAGCTAAATCTGGTACAAGCTCACTACCCGGCGGAGCAACAAACTCTTGTGCAGGCTGTCTAAATTCTGTGTTTCCAGTTTGCATATTTATATTTTGTTCTTCCATTTATAAGCATTATAACAATAACCAACACTAATTACATCGCTACCTTTTAGAATAAATCCTGAGTAAGAAATACAGCCCAATTATCAAGGCCATGTCAGTAATTTTTAACTGGTGTAAAGAACATAGTGCAACAATTACTGCGACAATAATGTTCAAATGCACCAACGTAGCGATATTCACAGATATTTTTAATTTATTACGCAACATAACCATAGATATAAAGCTGATTGAAGCGAGCAAAACTACTAATATCGGCACATAAATTGGATATGAAAAGGGCGAAGTAGTTATGGCGATCACAGCTACGCTCAAGGTTAAAGCTATCAACAAGAATGACTGCTGCTTGAGTGATGTTAGGATATTCATAATATTACCAGTATACCCTCATAATATAAAAAATAGAGCAATAAAACCGCCCTACACTTCTCAAATTATGTGGCGCTTATTGCTCTATTTTAAATTGCTTCAGGCTTAAACCTAGAAGCAACAAACTACCTACACTTGCATAACATTGATTTAATGTTACAAATATACATTAACAAGTTAATATTCAACAAGTCAATGAATAGTAATACATTTTGTTGTAGTAAAAAGAATTAACAGATGTAATTTTAAAAATTTAATGTAGTATTAATTACAATATTAATATAAATTTACTAAGTATTCTTATGAGTCTTGAAGAATTTAATTGAACACTCTAGTTATTATGTTTAGAATTAGCACTTTCAAAACAGCCAACATTGAACAGTATCGACATTTAACTAAAATCACTTGAAATGTAATTTTATATTAATAAAAGCCGATTCATAATATTTAAACTTTTAATTAAAATTTATAACTAACTGTGATTTAATTACCATTCAAAGGCATCATCTATGTTGCTATCGACGCCGCTACTGCCTAACAAAAGCTCTATTTCAAAAGTAAGAGCAATAAGGCTACAGATACGTACAGATAATTAATTGTACGTGCAGCTAGAAAAATCATGAACCAATCTACTGCTATATATTGGAGCGGCTAAATTCGATTGACTTTTAAGCTGAATCGTAAAGCGATCTGCAGACAGCTAAACCTGTTCGGCAAGTTACTAGTCTGCTCACAAAATCAATGAGACTAATCTAATGCTTGAAATAACTAGTTGATAGACAACGGCCTGATCCAATGCTTTGAATTTGTAGGGGTAATGGTACTTATCGAGCTCTGCTTAAAATCCATGTCTTTTCATATCACCAAGCAAACCTATTGGTCGATCAGACACCTGCCCAAGGTTGACTGCATGTAAAGATATTAGTGCTCACCAATACTTCGATTCGTTAGGCACGAAATCACCTACGTCAGACAGATTTGATGATTTGAGCTACTTAGTTAACCTTCATAAAATACTGGATGAGATGCATTTCCTGATGAGCTAAGTGTGATTATTTTTTTAAATTATCATCACACACCTAGCTAACGCAGGGTTGATGAAACTTCTTATTTAAAGCAGTAATGAACGGAGCGCTTCTATAAATCGGCAAAGAATCTTACCTTTTATCCACAGGCAGAATTGTCATTGTAAAAATGACTATTGACACTAACATAAGCATATTCTAATCTGTATTCAGTACTTTGAATAAAAAAAGTACTCAAAAACAAAAACGGTTACATACCATCAACAGCGACCTTCTCCGGGTCGCTGTTATTTATTTAAAGAGCTTTACAGGTAACAGCATTCAAGCTTAGAATTCATGCAGATAATTATGAGGATTTATGTCAGTAACTATTCATACTGGAAGCATAATAGGTTACGAAAGCAGGCTCGTTAACGTCGAATGTGAACTAAGCAACGGCCTGCCTTCTATACTCATGGTAGGACTTGCTGGAAAAAGCATAGATGAGGCCAAGGAACGCGTAAGGAGCGCTCTCGTAAACTCAAGCCTACAATTACCCAAGAAAAGGATAACTTTGAATCTAGCGCCTGCAGACATGCCTAAGCAAGGTAGTAGCTACGATCTACCACTTGCTATTGCAATCTTGGCTAAATCTAAACAAGTGCCAGCGGTGCTGGATAAAACTTTTTTTATTGGCGAGCTATCACTTAGCGGAGAGCTTCGACCAGTGCCGGGAGCTCTGGCCCATACAATATTAGCTAGGGATCGCGGATTTAAACAGATTGTTATCCCCAAAGCTAATGCGGACGAAGCTTGTCTTGTCAAAGATATTGAGATAAAGCCAGCAGGCAACCTTAGAGAAGTAGTAATGTTTCTCAATAATGAACAGGATATAAACAGCTTCACATCTTTCAGAAATAAAATAAATCGAGTGAATAAACTAGATTTTTCAGACATTAAAGGTCAACCACAGGCTAAACGTGCAATGATGATTGTAGCGGCTGGCGGGCACAACATAATTCTGTCAGGTCCGCCTGGAGCGGGCAAAAGCATGCTAGCTAAAGCCCTGCCATCGATACTACCCCCAATGAATGATGAGGAGATTATTGAAGTGACAAACATACAGAGCATTGGCGGATCTAGCATAGGACAAGTGATATCGGATAGGCCAGTAAGGTCTCCACACCATACTGCTAGTCACGTTTCAATGATCGGTGGCGGTAGAATCCCTAAACCGGGAGAGATCAGCCTTAGTCACCGTGG
The DNA here is from genome assembly GCA_018057585.1 of Candidatus Saccharimonadota bacterium. Lineage (GTDB taxonomy): Bacteria > Patescibacteriota > Saccharimonadia > Saccharimonadales > JAGPDM01 > JAGPDM01. The sequence goes on along the minus strand of JAGPDM010000001.1, from coordinate 36,931 downwards.
GATATTATTTCTAGATGAGCTTCCCGAATACCCTAGGCAGGTTCTAGAGACTCTAAGACAGCCCCTAGAAGATAGCTACGTCGACATCTCTCGTGCCGAGGGGAGAGTTAGATATCCTGCTCAATTCACCCTTGTGGCCACCCAGAATCCCTGTCCTTGTGGCTACTATGGAGACAAAGATAAAGAATGTCTTTGTACTCCGCATCAAATAAATCAGTACTCTAAACGTATATCGGGACCACTTTTAGACCGAATTGATCTAAGCGTCAAGATTGATAGGATCGATAATTCAGAGATATTACAAACGCCAATTAAGGACAGCGTGAACGTAGACATGGCTAGCGTCGTAAATCGGGCCAGGGACAGACAGAAGCAACGATTCGGTAATTCCACTAAGCTAAATGCACACATGAGTAATCGTGAGGTGATAAAATTTGCAAATCTAGACGAAGAATCGCAAGAATTACTAGATAGGGCATCAAAAGGTCTGAAGCTGAGTTCAAGATCATATGTTAAGACTGTAAAAGTCAGCCGAACAATTGCAGACATCAACAACAGCGAACTCATAGACAAACGGGCCGTTGCTGAAGCTCTCCAGTATCGATTTAAATAATTATCTTGAATTTTAGTCTATACTACAATTATGAATCAATTAGAATTAGTCTTAGTCGTTCCAATTGTCCTTTTAAGTACCGTATCTATCGCTAATTTACTTACTATCTCAAAGCTAAAGAAGCAAATAAAAAACGTACTTGATTTAAGTAGCAGTGGAGATCTTAATCTAGTTTTAGAAGAAATAATCTCTAGTAATAAGAACATCGAACAGCAACAGACGCAGATTAAGAAGCTGTACTCTGAAGTAAAATCAATTTCTGAGCGATCACTACAGAAAACCGCACTTTTGAGATTCAATCCGTTCCGCGACACTGGTGGAGATCAGAGCTTTGCTCTGTGCATGTTAGATCACACTAATAGTGGAGTAATAATTACCGCTATCCATAGTCGTGAGAACACTAGAGTCTATACTAAGGAGATAAATAATGGTTCTTCGCAATTGTCGCTCTCAAAAGAAGAAAATTTGGTATTATCGAAAATTATTAAAAATAAAAAGTAACAGTTGTTGACCTCAGTCGAATATGTTGCTAAAATCTGATATTACAAGTATGAGTATAAGGAGCATTCAATAAAAAAAGAAAAACCAGCTAGGCTCAATCAACAGATTAGGGCTAAAGAGGTCAGACTAATAGATGAAAACGATACGCAAAAAGGTGTTGTTAGCATTGAAGAAGCTCTGGATCTCGCCAATCAAGCTGGTTTGGACCTTGTTGAAGTTTCACCTCATGCGAAGCCGCCTGTATGCAAGATTTTGGATTGGGGTAAGTACACTTATCAAAAAACCAAACAATTGCAACAAGGCAAAAAGAAGCAAAAGTCCGTCAGTATCAAGCAGATCAGATTTGGTCTAAAGATTGGCGAGCATGACTTTAACATTAAACTTAAGAAGATTAGAGATTTTCTCGAAGATGGCCACATCGTAAGAGTTAGTGCTTTCTTCAGAGGAAGAGAAATGGCCCATAAGGAACTTGGCCACGATCTGCTTAAAAAGGTTGTTGATGCCGCTAGTGATATATCTACGGTCGATCAGCCCGCCTCAATGTCTGGTAAACAATTAACTATAGTTCTAAGGAGTACACAACGTGCCGAAGCGTAAAACACATAGCGGAGCAGCTAAACGAATAAAGATTACCGGTAGCGGCAAGCTATTACGACGGCGTCCGTCTGGAAACCATTTTCTACAGAAAAAATCTAGCAGTCGAAAACGTGGTTTTAAAATTGAGCACGAAGTTCATGCAAGTGATACTCAGCGAATAAAAAGACAGTTAGGAGTTTAATATGCGCGTAAAAAGATCAGTACCGGCCAGAGCTAAACACAAGAAGACATTAGCTAAAACTAAAGGCATGCAACACAAAAGACGTGCTAGTTACCGTATGGGTAAACAAGCCGTAATCCGCTCTCTCCAGTATGCGTACAGAGACAGACGTAACCGTAAGCGTGATTTCAGGGCTCTTTGGATTCAACGAATCAATGCAGCAGCTCGAATTAACGGGATTTCCTACAGTAAGCTAATGAACAAAATGACTCAAAATAGCATAATTCTTGACAGAAAAGTACTTTCAGAGCTTGCGGTCAGCGAGCCGATCGCATTTGCAGAAATAGTAAAAGCTTCAACTAAATAACTTGTTTGGCCTGATTATCTAAAACCTCGTTAACCTTCTGGTCTGCGAGTACATTCAAGTCACGACCAACATGAACAAAGCTTATTTTTGCACTACTTTCTTCAATCAGACGTTTAATTGAGTCGTTAATGGGCCAGAGGTCACGATTCTTTATCTTATACAGTCCTTTCATCTGGTTAACTACCAGCAGACTGTCTATTCTGAACTCAATATTATCCGGTTTGTACTTTTCAGCCTCAGTAAGTGCGATCTTCACGGCCTGGTACTCGGCTTGATTGTTTGTGGTAATTCCAATATACGCACCACCAGACTCTATGATCTCTAAATTACGATCCATAATCACATACCCAGTAGCGGATGGACCAGGATTGCCCCTAGAGCCACCGTCGGTGTAGATAATTAGATCGTCACTATTTGGCATGTTGTCCATTGCTATTATTTTTGTTTAACGAATCTATTTTAATCAATAATTAACGAAATCAGAATGCCCTTTTCAGGAGTATTCCGGAGCCTTATCCTAGCGAATTGCCAGGTGGGTGGTTGCAATTTTATACCACGGCACAAAATATATTAACCTCCCGTATATAAGGTATTCAGGAAAAAAACTTCCGAAACACTACCTTTATAAGGGCATTTCTATTGTACCATCTGCTGCATCAATATGAAAAACTGGTTGAGGCTATCCCCAGTTATAAGCTTGAACAATGGCGACATAACACCTACTATCAATAATGAAAGCTGCGATCTAAATAAAATAACTACCATGAACACAAGTAGCACGCTGTTTCTCTCTATGCCCTCAATTACTCGTCGAACCGACTCAGGACTCAGTGCGTAAAGCACCCTAGATCCATCTAATGGCGGTATCGGCAGCATGTTAAATACAAAGAAGCCAAGGTTGACCTGGACAAACAGCTGCAGGGTAAACAAGACTGTGTCGTTAGGTATGTTGATAAAGCGGAGCCAGACACCAGAAACGATGGCTAAAACTAGATTTGTAAGCGGTCCGGCTACAGCCACGATTGCTGGACCCCAGTCGCCATACTTTAGCCTGAAGGGGTTAAAAGGAACTGGTTTTGCTCCACCGAATATCGGTAAGCCAAGTATCGCCAGACCAAGCGGTAGCAAAAAGCTCAAAAATGGATCCAAGTGAGCTATAGGATTAAGCGTCAGCCTGCCAGAATGAAACGCAGTGTCGTCACCCAACCAATAGCTAGCATAGGCATGCATAGCTTCGTGTAGGGTCACCGACAGCAGTACGATCACTATAGTGACGATAATGTAGATGATTAAACTCATGAAACAGTATTGTATACCATTCTGCGGCTTGACTAAAGCTAAAGTTACAGATATGATTGTAAGTCAATAATTACTTCGGAGAAAAAATGTCACAAAAATGCGCAATCACTGGTAAAGGTAAACAATTCGGTCACAATGTAAGCTTTTCACAACGAAAGACTCAAAAGATCTGGAAACCGAACTTACAGAACAGAACATTAGTAATTGACGGCAAGAAGCAGAAAGTTAAAGTTTCTGCTGCTGGATTAAGAACACTCAAAAAACAAGCTAAGCTAGAGGCTTAAACCTCTTCGAGCTCTACGACTTGAATATCTTCAGGTAACGATGACCTGTCTAATTTAATTTTTGATTGCACCATAATTTCACTACCAAACTCTTTAGCAAATATATCTGTGCCGTTTTGTGGCATAGGATATTTGATCTTGCTACTCTCAAAGTGTGACAGCAGGACTAGTTTCGGCTCTATGTCTCTGACTAATGAGGCTGCACCTATAGCATCAGGGCTTAAACCGTTGCCACCAACAGGAACAATTAGAATATCGACAATGCCCAGCTCTTCCAGCTGTTCGTCACTTAGCTTCGGAAAGAGATTACCAAGCAGGCCGATCACAATCTCACCAACGACTATTCGATAAATAACACCCTCATGCATTGATTCATCATCTATGTTCTTTTGAACAGGTATGCCCTTTAAGCTAAGATTGCTTACCTCGTATTCACCGGGGCCATTGATTATAAATTTTGTATTCGAACTATCAACTGATTGTTTTGTATCGGTCAGTATTATTACTTTATCCTTCAACTGTACGGTAGCACCATATTCTTTTGGAAACGGGTCAACTACTGCACTGACCTTTTTAGTTTTTACCTCAAAACAACCTGCTCCATGGAATATTAATTCAGCCATTACTCTTTTCCTTTCGTTGTAATTTCATCAATGATTATAGTCTTTTTTGCATTGACTACATCTGTTATAAACCTATCTTTTACGATCTTTCTGTACTCAAAATCCTTACTGCTCATTTGGCTATAATTAATCTCGAAGCCTTCCTCTTTCTCAAGTTCCGCAACTAATTTCTCGAGTTTTGTCTTATTTACGTCACCGATAATAAATATATCGACAGGCATAGATTTATCCCTAACGTATTTACCCATCAAATAAGCCGACCTTACCTGACCTATCTCTCTAAAGCGTTTTTGCTGGTTGGTCTGCGAAGACGAAAGCGTTGAATTTGAATTACTGTTAAATATTTCATGTAAGGGTTTGTAAAATTCGTGGCTTTGATTTATCTCATAATATAGCCGATTATTATTACTGTCGGATTTAATAATACCAATTGTTAGCAGATTAGACAGTTCGCGACGAACCGAATTGATCTGTTCGTCAATCTTTCTTGTAATCTCTCGTACGTAAAATGAACGGTTTGGATTACCGTAAAACAAGTACAGAAGCTTTACCCTAGTTTTAGAACCGAATAATTGATCAATCATCTATTCCCCTTTGACTATGCATTGTATCAAATTTGTATGCAGTAGTTCTAGTCAATTTAGTAACTCAGTGATTTTGCATGTTCAAAAGCTGATTTCTCCAAAGTATCATCTAGTGGTTCGATCACCGACTCTCCATACTTTCTTTCAACTGCTCTTTTTATCAGTTCATCAGCAAATGCGGGGTTCTTTGGAAGCATGGGTCCGTGTAGGTAACTGGCGAAGGTATTGTTTACTATGGCTCCTTCGTCACCGCTGTCACCGTTATTCCCTGCTCCTTTAAAGACAGTTCCTAGGGCCTTCTGCCCTACACCTAGAATCGTCTTGCCGCTGTGATTCTCGAAACCGACCAGCTCGCCAAAAGCCGTATCTATCAACACATTGCCAATCATCCGTTTCTGATCACCCTCAGTGAGTAAGTCAAAAATTCCCAACCCTTCAACCTTCAAGTTATCTTTTGTTAAGAAATAATTGCCAAACAACTGATACATGCCACATATCATCAGCATCGTTACTCCATCCTCGCTGGCAGTCATGAACTCAGCCTTAGATCTAAGTAGATCCCTCTCTACCTTGAGCTGTCCGCTATCTTGTCCGCCACCACCTATAATGATATCAACATCATTAAGGCTCTTAGCGTCACCGACATTAAGTTGCTTAAGATTTACTTTATAGCCTCTAGCCTCTAGCCTCTTCTTGATGACGATGACATTACCATTATCTCCATATATATTCATTTCCCTAGCGTAAAGATGGACTATGCCTATAGATCTTGTTGACTTCATTTCCAAAACTCCTTCAAATATACTCTTGAGGATAAGATCTTCCTTATTTCAAGCATAGTTGTATAAGTTGCTACAATTGCTTTGGTACCTTCTGATTTGCTAACTAAAAGTTTTGATATAGCATTATCCAAATCTTCAATCACGATACTCTGCAAATCGTGATGAGCATATTTTAATCTAACTGCGATATCGAATGCTCTGGTGCCAGTACAAATAATCTTAGAGTCATTATTTACAAATTCTTCAAAATTGACATCCCACAGCCAGGAGACATCGCGGCCATCAGCTAGGTTATCGTTGATTCCTATGATTGAAGGTGTAATGCCGTCAGCCTTCAAGCTCAACAGCGCCTGATTAAACCCAGCGGGGTTCTTGGCCAGCATCAATATTATGTCCCTTCCGCTGACTGTCACAGTTTCACCTCGTCCGAATGCTGGCTCAGATTTTTTTATCGAGTTTTCAAACTGAGAGTCTGACATTCCTAATACTTTTAGAGTCGCAAAGACTGCGGCAAGATTGATTGCATTATGGACACCTATCAATTGAGTACTGAATTTTATAATTTTGTTATTACAATTTATCTGTATCTGTTCTCTATTACCAATACGTTGTGTTTCATACAACAGTATATCAGGATTATACGCCTTGCTTGCCGTCTTACTCGCATGTAAGTCATTATCTGTCGGCAATAATTTGCGGATCCTAGCAACAGCGCCAAAGCTTGTTGTTGATTTGCTATATCTGGTCTTGATCGCAGAGAGTAATGGGTCGTCTATATTTATGACTATCCTGTCTGAGAACTCAGCCGCTTCACTAATATATTGATAGGTCTTGTCTAATTCACTGAACCTGTCAAGTTGATCTCTAAAGATATTTAAAGCTACTAAAACATGAGGTCTTAAAGCCTTTGCTACTATTGGAGCATAAGCTTCATCAATCTCAAAGACTGCGTAATTGTAATGCGACTTACCAAAAACCGAGGAGTTCTCAATAATGCTCGATATTACGCCACGTTTAATGTTGCTTCCTGACCGATTGCTTAAAACAGTTTCGCCTTGATCAAGCAGCACATCGCCAAGTACTTTAGTCGTGGTAGTCTTGCCGTTAGTTCCGGTAACTAGTACTACTTTACCATTGAAGCTTTTACTAAACTGCTCTAGAAAAGAATTATTAATCTTTTCAATCACGAGACCAGGTAGCGCCGATCCACCCTTTCCAGCAACTCTAAGCCCAAAAATAGTCAGTTTCCCGATTATAATCGATAATATAAACATCTACTTGGTATTATACCCTGATTGATCTAGAAATTTGCACACCAGCCTCGAAGCTTCCTCGATAGCCGACAACCAGTGAATATCTTCATACTTCCTGTTCCAGGTTCTTTGGCGCTTAGCCAGATTGTTAGTTGATCTTACAATCAGAGACTTAACTTCTTCCAAGGACTTATCGCCCTCAAAATAGCCTTCAAATTCACGATAACAGATAGCTTTCATAATTTCGTTATCCCAGCCATGCTTATCTACTAAATTTCTTACCTCATCAACCAAACCAACCTCAATCATTTGATCTATTCGTTCTTTGATTCTTGCCTTCATCTCTTCACTTGTTCTCCTTACACCTAGTAGCAACGTATTGGGCCGTCTAACTGGAGAACGCAATGGGTGATGACCTTGTGTTTCGATTAGTCTAATTAATCGACGCTTATTTTTAGTATCGACACCAGAACAGTCTAAACCAAGAGCTGAAGCCTCATTTAAAACCTCTTTAGTATCCAATGACTGTAGCCATTTACGCAACGATTCGTCATATTGTTCCAAGAATGAATATCCATAAATAAGTCCATCGACATACAGACCGTTACCCCCCACGATAATCGGTAGGCTTCTACTGCTATAGCTATCTCTAATCGCATCTTTTGCTAAGTCTTTGAATTTGGCTGCACTAAATGACTCATCGACGTTGACCTCGTCTATTAGATAGTGCTTTACTTGTGCCTGATCTTCCCTGCTGGGCTTTGCGGTGCCTATATCCAGCCCCCGTCTCACGGTCCAGGCATCAGCAGATATGATTGAACCCGAGAACTCTTTAGCCAGACCCATAGCAATTGATGATTTACCACTTGCCGTCTCGCCAATAATCACAACTATCGGCTTAAGGATGGATGACGGCGGTGTCCACCAAAATATTTTATTATTAGACACTATGTCGTCATCTGTAAATTCTATGCTCTCGCTTTGGAGCATCTCCTTTTGGTTGCTTGGTCCTCCAGGAAAGCCGCTGGCAAGCTTGCCATCCTTATAGACTACTCTATGCCAAGGTAGATCCGACGGCCCATTGTGCGCAATTCCACCTACGATACGAGCAGCTCTTGGGTTGCCTGCCAACGTAGCTAAATCTCCATAACTGATGCACTTACCAAACGGGATGTTCCACACCAACCAAAACACCCTATTTTTAAATTCTAGTCTCTGTGACTGTTCAGCTCTCATTGATAAAGCTAGATAATTTTGATAACTCTATAGCTTGCTCTTCATCATCAATTCTTATGCTTACTGAGCGACTAGCTTCGTCTTTAGGCCCGACGATCAGAATTACAGGTATTCGCATCTTGCGAGCTTCACGGATTTTCTTGCCAATCGATTCGCTACGATTGTCTAAGCTGTATCTAATTTCATTATATTTTATTGGTTTCATCAGTATTGTTTCATCGAGAATCGTTGTTATTTCATCGACATAATCCTTAACATCATCATTTATTGTCAACACTCTAATTTGCTCAGGAGCTAACCAGAACGGAAACTTACCAGCTCTATGTTCTATATACACACTAAGAAACCGCTCTATGGAGCCTAGTATGGTTTTATGAATCATTACTGGTGTTTCTTTTTCACCATCTTGGTTTGTGTATTCTAGCTCGAATCTATCTGGTTGGATAAAATCAAGTTGAACAGTCGCCGTTTGCCATTGCCTGCCTAGTCCGTCAGAGATATGAATATCAATTTTGGGCCCATAGAAAGCTGCTTCACCTTTTTCAATGACATAGTCTAGGTTTAGTTTGTTGGCAATATCCACTAGGCTTTTTTCTGATTCTTGCCATACTGCATCATCACCCAAGTAGCCATCTGATTCGTCCCTAAAAGAAAGTTCGACGGACATGTCCAGACCCAGTATTTCGTAGACCTCTTTAATGATTGCGATCAACGACTCCATTTCTGATTCTATTTGATCACGCCTGCAAAATGAGTGCGAATCATCCTGAGTCAGTGCCCTGACCCGAGATAATCCATGTAGCTCGCCGCTCTTTTCGTCGCGGTACATTGTGGTTGTTTCCATGTATCGCAGTGGCAGGTCTCGATAACTGCGTGCCCTTGAGGCATAGATTTGGGTCACGTGAGGGCAATTCATTGGCTTCATCATGAACTTGTCATCTGACTCACCACTGGATACGTCAAATCGTTCTGGATACTTATCGTAATGACCTGATTTCTTGTAGAGCTCAATCTTAGCCATATGTGGCACCCAAACTGCTTCATAACCTACGCTCTTCTGATAACTCTCTGTGAGCTCTATAAGCTTATTCCTAAGGATTGTGCCTCTGGGAGTAAAGAGGGGCAATCCAGGGCCTACGAGGCTAGAGCTAACAAATAAGTCGAGCTCTTGTCCGAGTTTGCGATGATCACGTCTTTTAGCTTCTTCAAGCATCTTTAAATGCAGATCTAGGTCTTCGTTGGTCGCGAATGCCACACCATACAGCCTCTGCATTTGCGGATTACCCTCCTTGCCCCTCCAATAGGCCCCTGCCACTCTCATCAACTTAAAAGCACCGACATTGGCCGTATTGCCCACGTGTGGGCCTCGGCATAAATCTGTAAAATTGCCGTTAGTGTAGAAAGAAACATTATCTAGTGCTGAAACCCCATCAGTAACCGTACCCAAATCCTCCTGTTCAATGTTGCTAGCCACTGTGGTGCCGGCTCGTTTCAGGTCATTAAGTAGCTCGGTTTTGTACGGCTGATTGTTTTCTTTTGCCCAGGCTATTGCGTCGTCAATTGGTAGCTGTGTTTTAACAAAATCTTGCTTTTGGTTTATTGTCTGTCGCATAACTTTTTCGATTTGCTTGAAATCACTCTCAGAGATAGTAACCCCTGGAATATCGATGTCGTAGTAAAAACCGTTGTCTACTACCGGTCCAACACCAAGCTTAGCCTCTGGCCAAAGGCTAATTGTTGCTGTTGCCATAATGTGGGCAAGACTGTGCCTCATAGCATATAGATCGTTTTGTTCTGGCTTAATCATTAGCTAACTCTCCCATTAAATTAATAAACACGTAGTGAAATAATTATTCACTACGTGTTTCGGGCCCGTTTTAGGCTGTTCCACCGAAATCTTTCACTCTTTAAAGCACGTTTTCGCCCGTTCTTATAATGCCGACGGAGTTCGGTGGTCTGTTAAGCCACGTCATTACTCATGATAATTATAGCAGATGGTGGGCCCTAGAGGACTTGAACCTCTGACCTCCTCAACGTCAATGAGGCGCTCTAGCCAACTGAGCTAAGAGCCCGCTACAAATACCGTATGATTCTACACCTTTAACAGAGGTTATTCAAGAAATATTTAAATGTACTTAACTATTCTTATCATTTGTGGTATAATATGCAACATGACAGCAAAAACTACTTTCCTGGACGGTTACGCACTCTTTTATGAAGAGATCCCATTTGATGCATCTAAGATTAAAAAACCAACCAGACCTAAAAAGAATCAATAGTTCTAGTTAGAACTTTCTTGGTTATCTTTAGATTCTGAACCCTCAGAATCATCAGACTTCTGTCCGGTAACTTCTACATCTCCGCTATCTACGACTGTCTCAGGTTCAGCTTCTTCTACCCTGGATTCACCGACTTTTATAAGTGCAGCTTCTGGGTCAGTTAAGACTGTAATTTTATCGCCAAGATTAAGATCGCTGACATATTTAGCGTCGCCAACTTCAACTAAATTACTGATATCAACTACTACCTGCTCAGGCAAATCTACAGGCAAGGCTTCAATCTCGATAGTATCGATTATAGTCGTTATTACTTTACTAGAATCAGAAGCAGCCGGTGCGTTACCTTCAAAAGTTATAGAAACTTCCGTAGTCAGCTTCTGGCCCTTTGTAATTGCGTACATATCAAAGCTAATTACGTTGTTAGTGTTTGGATGTCGATCTATCTGATGCAAAAGAACTGAGATTGGCTCTTTCATCCCATCGATATCAAGGTCAAATATAGTACTATGACCAAAAATATCAAATATCTTATTTAGGGTTAGCGGATCAAGAGCAATTGATATTGGCTCTTGGTTATTTCCATAAACGACACCAGGAACCTTATCTGGATGTGCTTTCCTGAATTTTGAGCCTTGTAGCTCTCGTATTTCGGTCTTTACTATTTTTTCCAACTGAACTGTCACTTTGATTCCTCTCTTTAAATACTTGTCTGATTTATAAATTATAACATCCTAAACTGATTACTGCATCTGTTTGTCGATTTTTTTGTTTTTTGTCATTACAATCACGAATAATAATGCCAGCATTAATACCGTGATTGCTTCAATGAGTCCAAACATAGTAACCGTAATCGATACAATCAGCGTAATTAGATAAAATATTATGACTACGTTACGGTGTTCTATGCCGTTGTCCAGCAGTCGATGATGTATGTGCCCTCGATCTGCTTTAAAGGGTGATTGTCTTTTCCTAATTCGACGAAGCACAGCCCAAGCAAGATCAACTATCGCGACACCAATTACGACGACACCAACAGTGGTCTTAACAGTACTATAAATGGGCAAAACTGCCATCATCAAGCCGATTAAATATGCACCGCTGTCACCCATAAATATCCTGGCTGGATAGAAGTTGCTGCTCAGAAAAGCTAATAATGACATACACATTGTGACAGCTAGTACTAGAATCAAGCTATCTCCAGAGCTGCCAACGGTCAATGATAGCAAGGTTGCAAAAGCAATAAACGATATTCCAGCCGCCAGTCCATCTAGTCCATCTAGAAGGTTGGTTGCATTAATAATTAAAACTATCCAGCCAATAGTAAACATATTAGCTAACGGTATTATGGTGAAAGATAAATTGAAGATTTCGACTGGTATCTTCCAGGTATCTAGAAATATTAGTGCTGAGCTGAATGGCAAGTTAAAGAAAAGAATGCTAATGCCACCAGACAAAACAAAGATAGCCGCTACAATTTGAGCTAACAGCTTAGTTATCGGCTTCAACCCAAAAAGATCATCAATCATACCTGTTATAAATAGTGTGATCGCTGCTAACATCAGTGCTATCGCTGGCCTGGACAGGTCTACGAACAGTAGAATATTGACCACTAAGGCCAAGGCTATAGATACCCCTCCTATTCTTGGAGTTAGGCTTTTATGAACTTTACGATCCTCTATCTCGTCATAAAGCCCCATTCTAAGGGCAAATATCCTAATAATCGGCAAGCTTAACAAGGTGATAATAAAAGCTATTATGCCAACAGTCACTAACTCAATCTGCATGTTTTACTGCCTTTTCAGTCACCTCAAACTCCTCTAGATACTTGCCTAGCATCAGTCTGGTCTGAGCATTTAATGCGGCAATAGATCCAAATACAATCGTTGTTACTGGGAATAATATCCACTGGAAGATCATCAGCAAGGATTTTGATTTCCTGTACTCTTTAGGCCTAGGCGGCAACGAGAGCAGACTTATAATCACCGTAATGAAAAGCCCCACCATCGTGACCGTTTGTATCCTGCTGACAACAATCGGCAGCTGATGTACGACTATGCTCTTATTAGATCCAGGATTTAAAAATAACGGAGCCCAAGCCATGAAAGCCAGTATCAATGGTGCAGTTGCCCAAGAGAAATGGCTCTCAAACAATCTAAAGAATTTAGAAAGCTTATCGGATTTACGAATTGTCTTATCTTTTAATCCATAATAAGCAACGTAGGCAATGTCTGACGCTCCCCAAGCCCAACGTCTAATCTGCTTAAATTGAACAAGGATTGTCCTCAGGTAAGTTCCAGCTAGTACTGCGTCCTGATATATTGGTGTGTACATTGGTACAACCTCGTAATCATTCCCGAAAGTGAAGTAACTCCTCCAAAACTGGTGCCCATCCTCCACGATGGTTTCAACCGACCAAAAGTCAGTCTTGATCAAAGCAGCCAATCCTTGGGCATGTGCCGAGAAGTTGCGGATCAAATGTGGCCGCATTGATAATGAAACGTTCCAAAAGCTATTTCCGGCGGCTACGACCCTCATCGCGGCAGGTGCATCCCAGATGTTATTATAGAACATAGCTACTGGTTGGTATGACTGAGCTAGTCTATTATCTGAAGTAGCATAAAGAAAAGTTAGATAATTAAAGTACTGTTCACTAGGCCTGTTATCTGAATCTAGTGTTGTAACAACAACATCATCGATAGGAATTCCCATGTCCAACACCATCTTCTCTAATAGTCTACCAGCATTGGTGATATTGGGCCCCTTACCCATTACCTCTCCCTTGACATCATGCTTGTGTTTGATTGATTTGATAATCAAGAAGTCTCTAGAATACTTATTAATTATTTTATTAACCGTCTGTTCTATCTGTAAACCACCTCTTTCTTCGTAGGCTATAAGTACAATCATCTTATTTTTTTGATCGTAGGCACTCGATACCAATGACTTAACTGTTGGCTCCAGTATGTCATTAGACTCGTTGTACGTAGCAATAATTACAGCATTATAAATTTGATCAGGATTTTTAATATGTTTTTTAAGCCTTATGAGATTTAAAAAGCGGATATATCTTTTATTCTCAAAATACAGTGAATAGCCGTTAGACTTTGTACTGGTTTTAGATAATCTATCTATCGCAGAATCTATATTATGTAGGTCGCTAAGCCTAGTAGCCCAGTCGACGTTGTCTGTTTGATGGAGACGAACGTAACCTTGGATCAGCCTGCCTGCAATACTCAATGATTTAATTAACCAGAATAGGTCAAATGCTATCAGTATAAATGCTGCAGCTACTGGCTGGATAAAACTCAAAATGATAAACAACAGCAAGAACGACCAAGAGACAAATCCGGGGATTATTTCGAAAGTTCGTCTAAAACCTTTAGGAATTTTAGAAATCTCGAGATCGAAATTAGTTTTTTCTATTTTTGACATTACTTAAACTAAAATGCTGCCTGCATTGACAGCGTAATTACTAAGAGAAAAATTTGCGGGATAATTGATAATGACAAATATAGGTTTAGTGTCGCCTTTTTAATGATCTTTAGTTCAAGACGCCATAAGTAGATATTAGCCGATAGAAAAAGCAGTGAAGCTATAGCTGGGAACAATCTCCAATACCACTCTACTTTATCAACGAAAAACTTTATAAAATTGTATCGGAATTCAACCAATAAATCCTTACTATCCAGGTTCATGACGGCAATTACGGCAATCATAATGAAAATTAAAACCTGGATAGACAGTATGATGACACCGAAACGATCTATCTTCTTTTTCTTAACCATAGCGATCCTTAATAGTCATATTACAGTTTTTTCTAGCACTACAGACAATTGTTCTGCTCTGTTATCAAAGCAAGTTATTACCTGGCTATAACGTCCTTTAATTGTAGCAGATTAAGAACTGATTGCACCTGAGATATTTTGTTGATACCATTAATCAGTTGATATGCGGGCCCGTGGTATAGCTGGCCTAATACGTCTCCCTGTCACGGAGAAGATCGCCGGTTCGAATCCGGTCGGGCCCGCCAGAATTTAAAAAGCACCTCCTAAGGTGTTTTTTAAATTCTGATGAATCTATGATTCTGGTTCGAGCCGTAATCTTTTACTCTAGTAAAAGCGGTTCGCAAGGAACGAGACTCGCAGCGAGGGAATAGCAGTTACGCTGCAACATTCCGGTCGTGTTCGTCTAGTATTGACTGATTTAATTTTTTATGCTGATATGTTGAATATAAGAAGGAAATTCCAATGGCAAACGAACAACAACTAAATCACGATAATGAGGGACGTCTCCTTGGTGCGGAAGGTGCTCCTATAGAACTAATATCTGCGATGAACTATGCATAACACAAGATGGTTCAGGATTATCTTGACAACGATGATGCTGGCTCCGGAATAAATCATCAACATGAGCCCGACGAAGCAGCTCTAGGGGCAGGAGAGAGAAACATTATTGAAAGTCGCACCCACGCCAAAAACCTGGAAGCTTATATCGCCGAAGCTGAGCTTGGGTCTGGCGGCAACTATAAGAGTACTCGTGGTAAACACTTTCCTCACGAAGAAGGACCATTATTCCCAGATGACGATGGTGAACTAGCTGAGGAAGCTAGCACATTTTTGGCTGGAACCAATAGAGACACCGAACATAATCAAGCTTTAGATGCAATTGCAGCTATGCGTAGAGAGTCTATAGATGCGTGGTTGGACGAGCACCAAGGCTTTTTCGAAGATGGCATGGCTCCTCAACAGAGACCAACCCTGGATGATCTAGGACGAATGTAGCTTGTTGTAAGCCAAGTGCTCTCGTAGGCTAAATGAAGTACGGTTTAGTGGCCAAGTTTATCTGGGTTAGAGCCTAAATTATTAGGTCTAGAGCTTTTCTATTAAGTCTGGGACTCCAGGACCTAAAGTGCCCTACCCACTAATCTCAAAATACCGCCGAACCTCGGCTTTATCCGCCTTGAGCTTAGAAGCTAGCAACTCATCAACACCCTTAAACTCAAGTAGTATATGTGACACTCTAGGCTGTTGATCTTTATTGGTTTCGGTTCTTTTAATAATATCGAGTCCAAAGTCAGTTTCTATCACCTGCGACACTTCACCGTCCTTCAGTGAGCCTGCAACTTCTAAAAAGTTCTTTGGGTAAGCTACAGATGTTTCAGGCGTTAAAAATCCTATATCACCGCCTTTTTCAGATGTTTTCTTATCGGCAGAGTTATTTTTTGCAACCTCTGCGAAGGTTTTCGGTTCGGCGGCAAGGCGCTTCTGCAAGTCTTCAGCTTGTTTCTTGGTTTTTGTATCAATAACAAAAGGCAATTTAGATTTTAAAATCTGTATCCTAAGAGCTCGTTTAAGATCATTGACGTTCCAGTTGTAATACTCCTTTAATATCTCTTCAAACCGTTTACCGCCACTATTGATTTCTATCTTTTGGTCAGAACTACCGGTTGCTCCACCTAAATCGCTAGCTTGAGTCTTTAGAATCGATATCCTTTGTTCGACGTCTTTATCAGATACCTTTATCTCTTGTTTCTTCCCAATATTTTCAGCTAGAGCTGTGTTGTAAGCTCTTTGCTCCGCTTGCTCTCTTAGTTCCCCTGTCCGCTTTTTGCCCTCAGCAGAGTTGGGGTCTACGCCTTCCTGCTCGACTAAAAAGTGAAGAGCGTATTTCAACTCGAAAAGATACTCTTCATACGTTACATAGTTACTGTCAACCTTACCGATCGGCAAAGGGATAATTTTACTAATCTGATATGTGAAGTTGCTGTCATCTTTCTTGACGTAAACCAAGAAAGTGAAAAGCCCTATGAAGCCAATGATCAAAAGTCCGAATACAAACGATGAGATCAAAGCTATTCTATGTTTTGGCGAACCGACCGGATAAACAAATTTCTGAGCCTTCTTTAAAACCTTTGACCGTTCGGCTTGAACTACCTCAGCTTCGCTATCTGTTTGTTTAGTCATCGTTCTCCGTCTCGTTATTCATCCATGGCCTAGTTGAGTGTTTAATTTGCTTGTGGATTGTTTCCGTTAGCTGTTCATGAAAATATTTAGGCTTATACAGTTTATCAAGAATTAAGTCACCAGCATAGGTCTGTATAACAACTGTGCCGAAGTGTAGCAAGTGTTCTTGTAGGCCATTGATCGTGTAGTTCACATTTTGGATTTTATCTAGCCCAACCTCTACAACCCCTCTTTTAAAAAAGCCCTTCTGAGATATCTGTAAGACCCTTTGGTCAGTAATAATATAGTATGAGAACTCATAGCCAATCCAGTAGTAGAAAAGCACCAGCATGCCTATTACAAGCCCCCCTAGTGAGGCCCAAGCCATTGCAGCTGTCAGTAAGTAGCTCCATAAAACTACGGGGACGGTTAAAGAAAGTAGCATAAAATACAACGGTTTTCGTAACACTACTGGATGATTACGTGCCACCAGAACAACATTTTCGTCTTGATGCTGTTCTTCAAAGTCTTTAGATTTTTTACCTGATGCCATACCACTAATTGTAGCAGCTATGCTTATGTTTTATGAATTAACTATCGCCGTCAGGAAGCTCTTTGTGTTCGTAAACATGTAACCATTCGGTTTTGTTGTATTTGAATAGTTCATTATCATCGAAGAATCTTGAAACCTCGTTCGCACCATTTTCTGGACTGTCTGATGCATGGATGATGTTACGACCCATAGCCATACCAAAGTCACCCCTAACCGTTCCAGCTGGTGCTTCTCTAGAGTTTGTAGGACCAACAAGGATTCGCACAGCATCAGTACAGGCATACCCCTCCCAAGCCATTGCAACGACTGGCGAGCTTTGCATAAAGTCTTCAACATCGTGATAAAACGGCTTAGTTGCAATATGCGCATAATGAGCCCTAAGCAATACACCGCTGACATTCATCATCTTTAAACCGATGAGTTTTAGACCTTTATCTTCAAAACGTCGAATTATTTCACCAACTAGCCCACGTTGAACGGCATCCGGCTTGGCGATTATTAGTGTCTTTTCCATTTAGATAGTTCCTCTGTTAATTAGTGTAAATAATACCACTAAAGCGATAATAATGCGATAATAACCGAAACTTTTTAAGCCGTATTTTTCAAGAAACTTCAACATAAAGTGAATCGCTCCAAGACCAACTACAAATGAAGTTATAATTCCGACTAGCAAGGCGATCGACTGGTTTGCTAGATCCTGGCTATTATAATCAAGTGCCAGCTTAAGCAGTGCGACCGTAACTATAGGAATTGCCATCAAAAAACTAAATCTAGCCGCCTGCTTGTTATTAAGACCTCTGAGTCTCGCGGCGATAATGGTAATTCCAGAACGAGACGTGCCGGGAATGAATGCCAGTGCTTGAGCTAGACCGATCAGTATCACATCTTTGGGGGTTAAATCATCAATCTCTTTAGAGCCAACGATTCTATCAGAAAATATCATGATAATTCCTACAACAATAAGTGCCACAATGGCTACTATCGGCGATCTGAACACCGTCGACACCAGAGGCCAGACAACTGCACCGATTAAAACAGCTGGGATCGTAGCTATTATAATCTTGATCGGTAGGCTATCTAATTTTGGTCTGGCTAGCATCTTTAAAATTGCTAGTATGTCTCTCCAGAAATAGACCACAAGTGCGAGCAATGTACCGAGATTGAGAGCTAGCTCGAAGCTAAAGGAAGAGTCGGACAACCCGAGCAGCTCGGTAGCGAGTAGCAGATGACCAGAACTAGAGACAGGGATGAACTCTGTTAGTCCTTGGATAGCACCTAGAATTATTGCTGTTATGACCTCTGAGAACATAGTTATACTATAGAGCGTTTTGAGGCTCCGAGCAAAGCAGTTACAATAAGTTTATGCTTTACGCTGATTCCATCATTGATTTCCTAGAATATCTTGAAGTTGACAAAAACCGCTCGCAGAAAACAATCGCTAATTACCATCACTATTTAATGCGGTTAGACGAGTTTAAGCCAGAGCTGAAAATCACTAATATTACAAAAGAGCTAGTCCGCAAATGGCGTTTATGGCTTAACAGGTATAGCGACGAGCATGGTGATCTACTGAGTAAATCAACTCAGAACTACCACCTGATCGCACTGCGTAGCTACCTCAAATATCTTGCCTTGATTGATGTTGATGCCCTACCAAGCGACAAGGTAGAGCTAGCGACCACCAAACGCAAGCAAGTTACGTTCTTAAGCACGGAAGAAGTTGAAAGACTGATAAGCCAGCCAGATGTGCAGACTGTTATCGGTCTACGCGATAGAGCTATCCTAGAGCTACTGTTCTCGTCTGGTCTTCGTGTCTCGGAGCTGGTTGGGTTAGATCGATCGCATATCAATTTGAAGCGGAGAGAGTTTACTGTTCGTGGCAAAGGACAAAAAGATCGGCCGGTGTTTATTAGTGATCAATCGGCCGAATCAATCGAGCAGTATCTAAAAGCTAGAGACGACAACTCTCAACCACTTTTTATTCACTATTCAGGAACTAAAGACCTGACAAATTCTGGTTCCTACATGCGCTTAACTGCCAGGAGCGTCCAGCGGATGATTAAAAAATACGCACTATTGGCAGGGATAACTAAAAAAGTAACCCCACACACGCTCCGACACTCATTTGCAACTGACCTATTGATGAACGGTGCTGATCTACGTAGCGTCCAAGGCATGCTTGGTCATAGCAATATATCAACAACCCAAATTTACACCCATGTAACTGATCCGCACCTTAAAAAGGTTCACCAACAATTCCACCGTAAACAATCTTAAAAATAGCTGACTAATTACTATTATTCATTATTACAGCCAAATGCCGTAGCGACTCCGGTACCTTTAGCATCGACATCGAAGCTCTTGCAAATCTGTGTGTCAACCATCAGTACCTGATCGGGTATTGATGCTAGGCTAGCATAGCCTGTGGTAGCGCCTGAATTAAAGTTTATCGGCACAGTTACGCGCACCCTACGAAAGACGTCGCTCCCTGCCTTACCGGTAACATCTATAGTTGCTACTTTGTAGTCTGTATCTACTTTCGCTCCATATTCATTCAACAAAGAAGCCTTATACTCAGCCTTATTATTGATCATTTGTATTCTAAGAAATTTATTCGGTTCTGTGCCTAAGTTTGTGAACTTAACCCTACAAACGTATTCAGCAGTTGATGCACCCTTATAACAAGTGGAGCTGTTTGGCCCTTTAGATTTAGTTATAGATAGTGACTTACCTCTACCGTCTGTCGTGCCACTAACCGTAGGATAAGCATAAGATATACGGTTTACAAGATTAGTACTATTTATATTAGCATCAGGAAAAGTTATGGCCTGCAAGCGTACGATGGCCGGACTATTGCCCCAACTACTAAGGTTCTGTCCTGCAGAGAGTGACGATATCGCACCATAAGGTGAACCATTTTCACTTGGTAGATGCCATGAAATCTCTAGCTGTCTGGTGGCGGACTGGTTGGTTAGATCAAGAATAAGATTCTCCCCTTCTTTGAGAGATCCCGTTAATTCTGTTTGTCTCAGGCTGATTAGTTGGCAGGTGTAACTGATGTTTGCCTCGACACTTAACTTAACAGGTACATCGCTTCCGCCACAACCTCCAGCAATTGCCAAATTTAAATCTTTTTTAGCTTCGAGAGCCTCTTTAATCTGTAGGATGGCATCATTAACGCCAGATTCGGCAGCATAAAAAGCCCTGTTCGATAGATCATTATCTGTCGATTGACGCTGCTCATTGACCATTAGCCTGATAAATGCAGTGGTCATAATAAGTAGTAGCATAGTCACAAAAATCACCGTGAAGAAAGATACTACTCCACGTTGATTATTTATTTTTTTCATGGTCCACTCTCCTTAACCCTAAGTCCGATCGAGGTTTTTAAACTTGATATTGAGCAGAACTGAGAACCTGCTTTTAGAGGGTCACAGGCTGTTTTGGCTGCATTCATTAAGCTGTCCGGTCCATTGTTTGTTCCTACTGAGACCTCTAGGTTAATACCTAATGTCACAGGTGGCGTCCCGGATGTTGATTTAATACTTGGCTTAAACTTTAGAACATCTAACTCTTTTTTATCGACTACGTTACGAGCCAATGGATCTAAACTGTTGCAGCTCGGACTAGAACTACCTTGTTTTAAAGTGTGATTATTAGCTTTGTATTCAAACTGAGACCCATTTTTAAAACACAGAATATTAACCTTATTCACACCTGTTCCATACACGCCTACGGATATTTCGGTCGACACACGAGCTTCTTTACTTACGAAATCGACCACTTGTCTTGTTGCCTCCTGAGTTCGCTGACTAACAACACCTTTCCTGTAGCTCCTAATGATCTGTGAAAAGGCAGTTATGATCGTAATCATCACAAAACTGAATATAGCCATAGCTAACAATATCTCGATTATCGTGAAGCCAGACTGAGATTTTCTTTGTCTTGACATCTATTTCACCCTCGATGGTGAAACCTGAACTACGATCGTGGTTGACTGTCTTGTCCCGTCACCATCGCTCGGGACCCAATCGGCCGTAATCTCAAAACTGACTTTGTTGATTTTATCAGTGCTTACACTACAACTGTCGCCTGGCATGCCTAAGCGAGACGTTGAACAAGTAGCCTGATAATAGACGCGGAAATCTGCAGCTGCGTTTGAGACTGCCGTGCCTGTCCACATGTTTGGTTTCGCACTCCAAGAACTCGGGTCATAATGGTTACGCCCTGAGTTCCAAGGCTTAAAATCACTAATAAACTCATCCCAGTCTAGAATGGCGAAAGACTGGATGATCTCAGCCTGCTGCTGGACCAGAGCCACTGCCTGTGACCGCTCCTTGGCTGCTTGACCTGATTTAGCCGCCCTGCTTGTAACGGCATAGGCCGAAGCTAGCACTGTGGCTAAGATAGCTACCGCTAGGGTCACCTCGATCAATGTATCGCCACGTTGATTATTTAATCTTAAATGCATAATTTAGTATCTTTAAATTCTACACGTATAGTGTTAATTGGATCGTTAAAGACTACATCAGCTGTATCACAGTCGGTACCGACTAGTTTGAGTGTATACTTTTTACCTAAGCCGGTGTAACTAAGCTCATTATTCAGCGACTTACTATCTCCAATCCTATAGGTGCCTAAACGTCCATTACCGGCATGCCTAAGAAATCCAATTTTATATGCTGGGGTTGTATTCTTGTAAAAACGTGTGCCCCAAAGAAGTTTCTTTTCCTGATTAGAGGATGGTTGAGGATTAGCCACTGCTTTGCTCGGGTCAAAAACTGACGAATCTGGCCCCTGGCCATATACTGGAGTTACTACGTATTCATCCGTCTTGTTTGTGAACTTAATTACTCGACCATAGAGAACGCACCCGGGGTTACTGCCTACTGAACCAGAGTTAACAACGCCGCAACCATCAGGACTAGACGTGACCCCGTTATTTGCTTGGTTTTTGATTGATTCCATACTGGCACGGAATTCTTCAACCGAGTCGCGGAATTGCGATTGAGTTCTAATGCTGCCCTGTCCGAAAAATGTCATTGTCATCAGAAGCCCAGTAATCGCAAGCACTAGAAGCATTTCAATTATAGTAAAACCTTGGGTTTTATTGCCACTAACAGAGGTATGCATAACTTTTAGTATAACATAAGCACTATATAATAATCAGGTTCATATACAGATCAATTAAATGCTCGCCAAATAGAAAGCTGATAATGGTAGCCATGATCAAAAATGGACCAAACGGTATTTGTGCAGAACGGTTTTTACCAAAGAAAGCAATACCAGCTAGGCCAAATATACTACCAGCAAATGCTGCAACGAAAACAGCCAGTAGACCCTGTTCTAAACCAAGCAGAATACCCATTCCAACGGCTAATTTTACATCTCCTCCGCCAATCCAAGCCCCATCGCTAATGGCATGTAGTCCGTAAAAGAGCCCAGCCACTGCAAAAACTCCTAGAAGTGAGCTGGCAATAATGCTAAAACCACCAAGCACAAACGAATCGACTAAGATGTAGCCAATTGTTGCAATCGTAAATGCCAAAACTAGGTTATCCGGTAGTTCTAGCCATTTAGCGTCATACGTTGCAAGCGCCAGCAGGCAAGAGCTAGCGAACAGCCACATTGCTAGCAAAACATAGTCTGTCATTGTGCTCGGTTGAAGCACAATGAATGACACTAGCCAGACTGCTGAATTAAGAAGTTCCACGACCGGGTACTGGGCAGATATAGGTTTTTGGCAATAACGACACTTCGCCTTGAGGCTCAACCAACTGATTACCGGTATAAGATCGTACCAAACTAGCTGGTGTTTGCACTTGGTGCAAATGCTACGTTCCTTGCCACCTATGGGTAGATTATTGCGCAGTCTCCAAACTAAGGCGTTAAGAAAACTGCCAATCATCAAACCGAAACTGGCTATAAATATAGCCAGTAAAAAATCGTTTGCAATCAAGCTTATTGATTATCCTGACAGAAATATGTAGCACTTGCACCGCCTTGCTCAATACGGATTCTAACCGCAATCTCCCTAATTCCACCAGATCCAGTAATAAGCTTATTATCTGCCGAACACTTTTTATTTTTTCCGTATTGCACCTGACCCAGAGCCGGATCAGTGCCAACCCATTTATACGCAGTACCTTTACTTGGATCTTTAAAATCATTGCCCATGTACTGAGTTACGAAATTATTGAAGTTGCCTGTGGTTGGGTAATCTCCGTTATTATTAGAAGCATAACTTTCCAGCTGTGACATAAGTCTTCCAAGGTCATTTTTTCTGGCCGTATCACGACGCGATCTTTGCAGAGATGGAACCGCTAAGAATACGATTAAGAATATTAGTGCCGCTACTGCCAGCACTAATACTACCTCGATAATTGTAAAACCTTTTTTATCATTACTAGCTTTGTTTATCATTGTTATTCCCTTTTTATACTTATGCTTATAGTTTGCTCTAACCTCGGTGTTTAATCAATAGTAATTATGCTTTATTACAAGGATAATGAGTCTCCGACCAACCCGTACACCGGCAACAGAATTGCACCAACGATAAAGCCAACTACAATCGCCAACACCACCATTAGGGCTGGTTCGATAATTGTTGATATAGCTTTGATCTTATTATCGAGTTCTTCTTCGTAAAATACGGCAATTTTTGCTAATAGCTCATCGATCGCACCCGACTGCTCGCCTATGTTTATCATCTGTGGAACCAGCCTTAGGAAGTTTGGGTCATCTTCTAGTGCCTTGGATAATGCCCCGCCACCCTTGACTTGGTTTGCAGCTCTTTCCAAGGACTCCTGGACATGAATGTTATTAACTGCTTTACCGCTTATATCCAAACTCTCTAGCATCTGAACGCCACTAGATAAAAGTGTGCTGGCAGTCCGAGCGAACCTTGCCATATACATCAGCATAAAGAGCTGTCCAAACAATGGCATCTTCATCTTCATACGATCAAATATTCGCTTACCAGTTTCTGTGGCAGAATAAGCTATCATTCCATAAATGACAGCAACAAAAGCTAGTATTAAGATCGGCCAGTAATGTATAAATATATTGGCTATCCAGAGAAGTACTGCTGTTATAGTTGGAAGTTCTTTATTTAGATCTTTATATAGTGCACCGATCTGCGGCAAAACAGTCGTGATCATGAATATTATGACTCCGAATATGACTATAAGAACAATCAGCGGATAGGTTAATGCCCCGCGGATTTTAGCTGTAATAGAAGCATCCTTCTCCTGCTGAGTAGCTAGCCTATCTAATGTTTCATCAAGAGTACCGGAGCTTTCACCGGCTGCAATTAAGTTAACGTAGACGGGGTTAAAAACTTTTGGATTTCTAGAAAATGCGTTAGCCAAAGAAGACCCCCCCTCAACATCAGATATAATCTGTGAAACAACTGCTTTTAATGGCTTGCTATCTGTCTGATCTTCGACTGTGCGTAGAGACTGGGCTAATGGGAGGCCAGCATTTATCAGCGTGGCTAACTGACGCGTGAATAGCACTCTGTCTTTATTACGTACTCGAGAACGAACTATATCTATAATATTTTTTGAATCTTTGGTGCTTATCTCTAACGGTATCAAGTCTCTTTCTATCAGCATGTTAGCTGCTGCTTTTTCGGTTTCTGCCTGGATCTGGGCTTTTACAATCTTTCCAGTAGCGACGTCCTTGGCTGAATAGTTATAGTTAAGCACTTTTTTTATTAACCTCTCATTAACCTATCTAGTTCTTCTGCATCGACTGCGATAGACCTGGCGTCATCGTAAGTTATTGTACCGTTGTGAACCAGATTGACTAGGGTTCTGTCCATTGACTGCATGCCGTGATCGGCCCCTGTTTGGATTGAAGCATCTATCTGATGAGTCTTGCCTTCACGAATGATATTACGAACAGCCGACGTTACCACTAGTATCTCTGCCGCAGCTATCCTTCCGCCACCAATTGCAGGTACTAACCGCTGTGAAACAATTGCTTGTAAAATCACTGATAGCTGAGAACGGACTTGTGACTGTTGGTGTGACGGAAAAACGTCAATCATACGATCAATTGATTGAGATGCTGAGTTTGTGTGCAGGGTGGCAAAAACTAAATGGCCGGTTTCTGCTAGCGTAATGGCTGCAGCGATAGTTTCTAAATCGCGCATCTCGCCAATTAAAACAACGTCAGGATCTTGACGCAAGCTGGAACGAAGAGCCGCTGCAAATGAAAACGTATCATAGTGAACTTCACGTTGCACAATTGCCGACTTCTTGTTGCTGTGAGTGTACTCAATCGGGTCTTCTATAGTAATTATGTGAGTTTGTTTTTCGGTGTTTATCTTGTCAATTAGGGCCGCCAATGTAGTTGACTTACCAGAACCAGTTGGCCCTGTGACGAGAACTAGGCCTCTCGGTAAATCAGCGAAACCGCCAACAACCGGGGGGAGACCTAATGTATCAATAGTTTGTATGTTCTTAGGTATTAGGCGCAGTGCGGCAGCGATGTTACCTCTCTCGTGAAAGGCGTTGACTCGAAACCTACCAAGATCACCAAAGGCGAAGGAGAAATCAAATTCCTTATCCTTCAAAAATATCTGCTTCTGGTCCTCGTCTAGGATCGCAAACACTAAAGATTCTATTGCCTCAACGTTCAAGTCTTCACCATTATTACTAGATGGAATCAACTTACCATCAACTCTAAGTGTTGGAGGTAATCCAACCTGCAAGTGTAAATCAGAGGCGTTCTTGCTAATCACCTCTTCTAGTAATGTCTCTATTCTAATTTGCTTCGATGTATCCATATTACCCCCCTAAACTTGTGCTGCTGCCACACGATTTACTTCGTCCACTGTAGTTATGCCAGCTAATGCCTTTAAATAACCGTCCTGACGCATAGTGAGCATGCCCTGCTCTCTGGCTGCTTGCTGTATTTCGATACTAGCTGAACGCTTTACTACTAGTTTTTCAATTTTACTATCTAAATTGAACACTTCATAAATTCCTGTTCTTCCCTTATAGCCACCTGGAGCTTTTGCAGAATCGACTCCTTTATATAAAGTATAAGCGTTTTGACCACTAAGGGGCAAGGCTTGATATCCTAAACTGTTTGCAGTTGCACTCATTTGGCTTTCAGTCTTAGGCAGGACATCACTTAAGACGCTTTTAATTGTAGCTGTTTCTGCCTCTGAACTATCATATGGCTGTTGCGTGCCACCGATCTTTCTTACTAATCTCTGGCCTATGATCGTATTCACCGTGCTCGCAATCAGAAAAGGCTCGATATCCATATCTAGAAGCCGCGGAAGAACACCCGCAGCCGAATTAGTATGTAGCGTCGAAAAGACGAGATGCCCCGTTAGAGCCGCTTGAACAGCTAGTTGAGCAGTCTCCTTATCGCGGATTTCTCCGACCATAACTACATCAGGATCCTGCCTAAGAATTGAACGCAGTCCACTAGCAAAGGTCAGCCCAACGTCTGGATTAATCTGGATCTGATTAACTCGATCCATTTTGTACTCAACTGGGTCTTCTAGAGTCACAATATTTATCTCGTCAGATATTATTTCGTTAATTAAAGCATATAGCGTAGTTGATTTACCTGAACCAGTTGGCCCGCTAGAGATGATCATGCCATTTGGCCTCGAAATTCCCTCTTTTATCGATCGTAGAGCCTGCCCAGCAAAACCAAGATTCTTAAGTTCTATCATGCCGCCGGACTGGTCAAGTAAACGAATAACTACCTGTTCACCCCAGACAACCGGTGAAATCGCAATACGAAGATCGATGCTCTTACCGGCTGCTTTTACCTTAAAGCCACCATCTTGAGGAATACGATGCTCATCTATTTTAAGATTTGATAGAATCTTTATCCTTGATATTAGTGCTGGCTCAATTGATTTTGGAAGAGTCATGATTTCGGTTAGTATTCCGTCAATCCTAGCTCTGATCTTCAGATTGTCTTCTCTTGGCTCGATATGCACATCGGAAGCTTCATTGCCCGCAGCATAGTCTAATATAGCGCTCAAAGCCTTACTAATTGGCGAGTCCTGAACAATAGTCTTAACCTCTTCCTTGCTGCTTTCATCATCTTCGTTTGATTTGATTTTATTTACAAGAGTGGCGCTGACGTCGTCTACTAGTCCGGTTTTATACTGAGATAGTACGTTCCTTATCCCAGTTTCAGATGCTAAGTAAACAGTTATCGGCTTACCGATCTTGCTAGACAGGTAGTCAACTGCCTGGACGTTGTTCGCATCTAACATGGCTACAGCTAGTCTGCCTTCGGCTTGACCAAGCGGCACGGCCATGTAGCGTTCGGCTATGTCTTTAGATAAAAAATCTAAAACTTTCTCGTCAATAACAGCCTCACTGAGATTTACGTACGGGATATTGCCCACCTTAGCAACTGCCTGTGCTAGTTGCTCAGAGCTGATTATATTTTCGTCTACCAGATATTGCAGGAATGTCTTGCCAGAGTCTTTCGATAATTTATGTGCCGATTCTACGAGATTCTTATCGATATTTAATGATGAAACTAAATATTCAGCGACTTTAGTTCTGCTCTCGGCTGAAAGCATGCTCATGACAACATTCCTTAAAGCCCGCTAAACGGCTTCGGATTGCGGGAAGTGTTAAGCTCAACCTCAGACGAATAGTCTACCCTTGCATCATCAGTGAATAAATTTGTTGATTCAGTGTTGAATGTGGAATCTATATTCTTAACAACTTCTATCTCTGCCTTGAATCTATCAGAGTCAAACAGAAAGTTTGCTGTTGATGCATAAGTAAGCACCCCAACTAGCAAGCCAACTACTATCGCGACTAGGTAATCAGATAATTTCATAATTCAATTACCTCAGTTTTAACAGTGTTATCTACGGCCTGTTGATAATAGGTTTTTATCTGTAAATTTCCAGTAATTTTATCTTGAGAGCCGCTAACCTCTAAAGAGTCAACCCTGAAAACTCTGAGAGACTTCTCAAGATTTTTCAACATATCTCTAATACTGTCGTATGAACCAGAAACCTCAACAGTCAATACCATTTCGCCTATCTCAGGATTTGGTGATGCGTATTTCGGTGCTTCTGCCTCACCTTCTGGCACCCCTTCTTCGGCGTTTGTGTTGAGGCTTACGCTCTGCAACTCAACTCCACTCCTTTTGATAATACTCTCTAGCGTAGCAGACGTTTGCGGGAAATCTTTTGATGTTGGTAAGCTTGCAAAAATTTCATCCGACGTCGGTCCTGTTTTCTCGTTAGCTACAAACTCCTCTCTTAGGCTATCCAGTGAATCTTGATTTGATTCAAGTTTCTTAACTACTGAATGTTTCTGTCTAAATACCCTAGTGTGAAAATTCAATGATTTCACGAAATAATTAGTCGCAACCAATCCAATTGCGAGTATCACGGTAGCTAGAATCATCATTGCCAGCGGTTTCGATTCGCCAGTGTCTAGCTTGCTAGGATGGATTTTTTTTGCCTTAGACATTAGTTGTCTCCCGACATTTTAATAGTTCGTTCACCAGACTGACTAAGTTCTAGCTTGAAAGGTTTGAGTGTAAACTTATCGATGCGTTCTATTTTGCCAAACTCGCTATTGAGCTTACCTTTAACACTAAAAGATATCGGCTCACTTGCTCCGCCGGCAAGCGATGTAGTTACTGGTGCTTCAAATGGCGAGATTGGCCCTGAGCCCTCACCGCTCTCATTAACACTGATTATCTCTATTGACTCAAGAGTGTTGATGAATTCATTAGCACTCTGCATAGAGTCAGCATTAACCTGAAACTCGAAAGTGCCGTTATCGTTTAGTACGTTCACTCCTAAGAGTGATACATTTTTTGGTGTAGCATGTTCGATAACTGCTAATAGGTTAGACATCTTAAACGAATTAGCTTCTACTTGTGGCAGAGCATTCAGCTGATTCTGAACTGTTAATATCCGTTGAACATCTTCCTGTGTTTCAAATTTTGTGACAAGGTCATCAATTTTATTCTGTTTTGATTTAATGGCCTGGGTCATTACGAAGTCAAAAATCAGTAAAGTCACAGGCAAGGCTATACTCGCAATGATCAATATAACTGATATAGCCCTTACTGCATCTTTCGAGCGTTTAGATTTGAGTTTCTGTAGCTTACTATCCGGAAGGAGGTTTACATTAATCATATACTAGCCTCCGCAAGACCCACAGCCACAGAAAATTCGGTCGAAGCAGACATAAGCTTCTCGGTCGTATTACTTGGATAGTTAACATTGGTCCAGCTATTGCCTATCTCTACAGCAGTCTGGGTTTGATTCACTAAGTAAAGTGGTAGCTCTGGCACAGATGAAGTCTGTCCGGTTACTATGATCTTACTAATCTTAGAGCCTTTATATCTGTTCACAAAAAACTGAATAGATTTATTGACTTCTTCAATTAAAGACTGGAGTCCAGGATGGATAGCATCATATATTTGTCCTTCTAGTTTTTGTTGGTTCAAGCCAAATTTAAAAACAAATTG
Source organism: Candidatus Saccharimonadota bacterium (assembly GCA_018057585.1). Lineage (GTDB taxonomy): Bacteria > Patescibacteriota > Saccharimonadia > Saccharimonadales > JAGPDM01 > JAGPDM01. The sequence continues at coordinate 7,366 of JAGPDM010000001.1, read as the reverse complement.
TGCAGCCTGTTCTTCGTCTACTCCAAGACCTTGCATAACACTTTTAACGAAAGTATTACCACCAACTGATATAGACCTTATTAGGCGAGGTGCACCATTTACGAAAATTGAAAGGTCAGAAGTATTTGCACCCAAGTCCAATACCAAAACGGGCTCAATAGATCCTGTCGGAAGTAGTGACCTACCAGAGGCTAAGGCCTCAGGCTGGACCGAGACAACATCAAGCCCGATACTGCCAAGCATGTCCAGTCTCGACTCTGTGAATATATTTCTTACCGAAAGTAACAGCACTTCTTGTTTTGTTGGCTCAACAGGAGATGGGCCTAACTGAGCCCAATCTAACTTGACCTGGTCGATCGGCACCGGAATATACTTCTCTGCCAAATAGTTTATTGATTTTCCTAATTCTTGCGGAGTCAGTTGAGCAGTTTCAATAACTGAAGAATAGACCTGCTTAGATGGTACTCCAATAACGACCGAAGTGGATTTAATACCAGAATCAGTCACTAACTTTTTTATAGTCTTCGCTAACTTTCCCTGGTCGCCTGGGGCATTACTTTGAACCATTTTAGAATCTACTTTTATTGACCCGAATCTCATTAAATTTGGCTTCACTGTGCCACCAGCAAGCTGGACCACCCGAATTCCTGTTGTTCCTATGTCTAAACCAAAAAAATCTTTGTTTTTGGCGAATATGCCCATGCAAACAATATTACCATAAGCATCATCAGTTATGTAAGCCCATTTTTTATTTAAAGTAAGTTTGCAGTTTATGACTAAAAAACAGCTGGCAAATCTAGTTGATCGTTGCGTTTAAGTTCTAGTAGATTACTACTGAATGGTGGTGGTGCTATATATAGTTCAGGCAGGAAGCTAATTGTCTCGGCATACTTACCTGTGCCAATATCGCCATATGTCCGCCTAAAATAGATTTCGTTAGCAACAATAGCACCCTTAATCTTTAAGGGCTTAGCGCACTGGCCTCTGCCGATGGAGTTCTTGATGTTTGGCTTGAGGCTACCTAATGCCGACGAGGTCCCATTTGAGCAGGTGATAATCTTGCCACTGGCAACGAAAAGCCCTTCGATAGTATCTACGTCTTTTCCAATATGAATATTGCCCTTAACAATAACGGCTAAAGCGGATACTTGTTTTCTACTTGAATAACCACCTGTTGGGTATTTAATGTTTCCGTTAATCACAAGATCGCCATTGATAACTACAGTCTTTCGAGAGCCTTTAGGAATAGTTATGCCGGTAGTTGTAAATTTAGTTGTGCCAATTTTTTTTACTATATACATACCCGAATCATTAATCGCTGGACCGCTTAAAAGTCCTGTCATATTATTTCTTGTTACTTTCAATGGTTCATTTTCTATCTTTTTTGCTAAATCTTCTCTACAGACTACTTCATAACCGCCTTTTGTAGACTTATTATTGTAGAAAGTCAGGTTTTTATTGGTGGATAGGCTATCGTTCTCCGATCTAAATCCAGTTATAGCGCCTTTACCCATCACTGCATATTGACCATAGGAAGCACCTCCACTTGGGCTAGAATGAGTCTTTACGTCGCCACTATAGCTAGGCTCGGCCACACATGCCGTTCCTGCCGTCGTCGACATCCTTGCACCGGCTGAACGGGCATCACCACCCTCAACCTTAAGTACAGGCTTGGTCGGAATATCGACCTTAAAACACACTTTCTTACGCTTAGATGAGCCGGCATCCTTTTCTCTTATGTAGACATCGAAACAAATTTTATCGTTCTGCTTGGCGCTAGCAGAAACCAGAAAGGTGAAGTTTGTTTTAAGTGTTTTCTTATTTTTGGGTAAACCATAGACCGACCAAAACCAACAACTTAGAGGTTTATCACTAGCCTCTGAGCAAAACTCTTTATTTTTTATATACACCTTGTCACCTCCAAGAATAGTGTTAACACCTCCCTTGTAGGCGGCAGGATCAATTGGGCTCATCTCTTCGTGAGATGCAAGACTTGTATTTTTGTTTTCAACAAATAATTCAGTCAATTTGCCATTATCAGGACCATTATTCCAAGCTTTTATTTGGACAGAATACTTCTTACCAGGTAGCACTTTATTGCTGTTTTGGTATGGATTAAGAGAGCCGGCAGGAAGCGGACCGCTATATCCAGTAAAGCTTGCATCGTGTTGAGTTTTCTTGTTATAAATTAACGTAAACATTACTGTCGATTTAACTGATTTACACTGTACATAGTTACCACCACAGGCAATTTTTGCGATATTCTCATTCGCTTTTCTCGGTGGTGAAAAATCTGCCCTTCTTTTCGGAACAACCCCATCACGGGTTCCTGTTATTCCACCCCAAGGATTTTCAGTATTTGCAGCCCACAGCTTAACTGACACGTCTCCAACCAACGTACCGTTCTTTTTAAGATTAAAATAGTTAGTGCCGTCTATCAGTGAGGGCTGACTATTTTCTGAAACATATCTGTATGCACTAGGATTAATAGCATTGACGGTTGGAACGTTGTAGTAACCTTCGCTTAGTTCAAAACCACCATCTATTGTTCTACGAGTAAGGTAACCCACTGTAGGCATCCCTTCGTAGTCTTTTGTCTCTCCAGCCTTGATAACATTATAAATCTGCGTATCTGTCTGAGGGCCATTATTAGGACAGGTCGGATATCCACTAAAATTACTCTCGTAACCTGATTTCGGCAACCCAACACAGTACAGTTTCTTGCCGTTTATTGATGCTGCACCTAGGTCATTAATAGTTGCAATCTCTGAGCCATTTATCTTACAGTCAATCCCATACATGCTCCTGACAATTCTTGTTGCTGGTGAAGATGAAGCAGTAATACCACAAAAATCGTAAGTAGAGCCAGTACTTTTCACGCCACCCAATGAAATATCTATCGGCTTATCGCCATCAAAGGTAACCTTGCTAGGTTGGAACTTCCAATCATTATCCCATATATTCTCATTCGTATTTGTGCATTTCTTATTATTTAGGGGTAGTAAGCTGCCACGCTCATCATAATGAATAGATGCATTGTCGTTGCCTAGCAATCTGAGTTCTACAACCTTATATCTTCTACCGTCTGCAAGAGACCCACTCCTCACTACCTCAACATTCTTTTCACAGATATAGGTCGTATTTCGCTTATGATCACCATAATCTCCGTCAAGACGACTACCATCCCAGCCTGGCCGATGAGCAAAAGCTGGCATAGAAATAGCAAGCAATGCCACAACTACTAGTCCTGATATGTGTAGATATTTTTTAGACATTTATTTTAGTTCCTTGGCCTGAGCTTCCAATTTTTGCAACGCACCCTCACTTACTTCGTCGAGTTCTTTTAAATTCTGCCTAGCTTTGTCGACTACTTCTAGTGTTTTAGCTTTATCTTTTAATTCAAGAGCGCTTTGGGCAGCCGTAAGATACTCAATAAAGCCTGCATCCTTATCCTTTAAGGTTCTCTCAATGCTCTCTTCTCTGTCTTTATTGCTAGTTTTAGAAGTTGCAAAAGTATGACCGGCTCTTTCTTCAATTTCCTGATCGCTTAGACCATCAAAAGCAGTTTTTCTAAAAAATACAAAATAGTAGACTCCACTAGCAGATATAGTTATGACTAGTAGAGTTAAGATGATTATTTTTTTGTGTTTTCTAAAATTTACCATTAGCACAATAATAACTTATTGCTAGTGCGCAATCAATCTTGGCTCTCTAGCTGCAAGCATTAACTTACAGAGCATGAACATTTCGTAAGAAACGGGAATTCTCCATGGTTTGCTGATTTTAGCATCCCATCTGTTAAACTAGTAGATATGAGTTTATCAATCGGCATTGTCGGCCTACCTAATGTAGGGAAATCAACACTATTTAATGCCCTGACAAAAAATAATGTCTTGGCGGCTAATTATCCGTTTGCGACTATTGAGCCAAACGAAGGTATTGTTGCCGTACCAGATGATCGTTTGGCGCAGCTTAGTGAACTGTATGACGGCGCGCCGATCGTACCAGCGACTGTGAAGTTCCTTGATATCGCTGGGATTGTGGCTGGTGCTCACAAGGGTGAAGGCATGGGCAATGCTTTTTTGAGTCACATCCGTGAAACCTCAGCTATCGTCCAAGTTGTTCGTGCATTTGAAGACAGTGACATACAACACGTTGATAACCATCTCGACCCGAAAAAAGATATAGAAACAATTAATACTGAGCTAATATTAGCCGACCTACAAACGATTGAGAATCACTTGCCGAAGCTAAACAAGCAGGCAAAGTCTGATAAAGACGCTAAGACGCGGATGGCACTAATCGAGCAACTCAAACCGAAGCTCGACGAAGGAATCCTAGCAATTAACAGCGGTATCGAACTCGAGGAGCTAAGCTATCTTAGTCTTCTGACCGCTAAGCCATTTATTTACGTCTTTAATGTCGATGAAACTGCTCTGAATGATAAATTCAAGAAAGATGAGTTGCGAGCACTTGCCCCAAGCAAAAATGTCGTGTTTGTCAGCGCCAGAATCGAAGCTGAAATTGCTCAGCTCGAAGGCGAAGATGCCGAAATGTTCATGCAGGAGTACGGCTTAACAGAATCAGGCTTAGTCCGTCTCAGCCGTGTAGGCTTCTCTGCCTTAGGCCTGCAAACCTACCTAACCTCTGGCGGCAAAGAAGTTCGAGCCTGGACAATCAAAGCTGGTAGCACTGCGCCTCAAGCTGCCGGAGCTATTCATGCTGACTTTGAGCGTGGCTTTATCGCCGCCGAAGTTATTAACTTCGATGATCTACTTGAATGTAAAACACGACCTAATGCTAAGAAGCTTGGCAAGGTTCGGACCGAAGGCAAAACCTACGTCATGCAGCCCGACGATGTTGTCGAATTCCGCTTTAACGTTTAATGAATCTACTTAGATTTTTTCAGTAAATAGAATCGCTCGACGTTACCTTTAGCTCCGCTTAGTTCGGAGTCCTTTTTAGCCATTACTATGAACTTAGGTGCAAACTCTTGCTCAACCTCGGAAAGAACATTACGACGTATTGTATTATTCTTAACTACACCTTTGTGCTTTTTTCCTGTCTCGAACTGTGGTTTAACCATTGCTACAATTCTAGTTTTCTCACTGCTAAATCCATACACTGCTGGCAGAATGTCCAAAATCGAAATAAATGAAACGTCGATAAGTATAAAATCGAACTCTAAATTATTAGAGTTTTGGTATTTGCGAATGTCAGTTTTTTCATGTAATTCTACTCTTTTATCGCCGCGCAGTTTTGCATGCAATTGCTGGGTTCCAACGTCTACCGCCACAACTTTGCCGGCCCCATGCTGCAACGAATAGTCTGTGAAACCACCGGTTGACGAGCCGACATCAAGCACGGTTTTGTCTTTGAAATCGAGATCAAACTGTGTCGCGATTGATGCTAGTTTACGACCAGCTCGTGAAACGTACTGATCGTTCTCAATGATTGATATTTTATCATTAACAGAGGTAGATTGGTTTGGTTTCTGAACAATTTTATTGTTCAATTCGACAACTTTGCGCTTTATCATGTCGTTTGCCTGCGACCGGCTAGAGGCTAGTTTCCGTTCAACTAACGCTCTATCTAAGCGCATTTAACTAACCCTTAAAACGTTCGACATAGCTAAAATCACGTGTGTCCACGACGATTTGCTCGCCAGTCTTTATGAAAATCGGAACTTGTAATTTTGCGCCAGTTTCTAGAATCGCTTCTTTCTGAACAGTCGATTGAGTATCGCCTTTTGAGACATCAGGCGCATCGGTAACTTGAAGAGTAACCTTAACAGGCAGGTTAATATTTATAACATTGCCGTCAAACTTCTGTGCTTGGACTTCGAGCCCCTCTTTTAGCAGTTCGGCAGTTTTACCTAGCATATTGATATCGACTGAAAACTGCTCGTAAGTTTCGCCGTTCATAAAGAATAAATCTTCCTTATCGGCATATAAGTATTGAACTTTCTCATTTGAAACGTCAGCTTGATCTATTTTATCGTTACCTTTAAAAGTCTTAGGGATAACGCTACCATCGATTAAGTTCTTGAGCTTAGTATTAACAATCGAACCACCACGCCCCATTTGTTTCTGCGCATAGTCAACCACTCGATACGGCGTATTATCGATTTGTATAAGTGTGTCTTTCTTAAGGTCAGTTATAGACAGCATAATTTAGGCTTACTGATGATTAATAAACGGTAGTAGTGCTATGTGTCGTGATCGCTTTACAGCAGTACTTAGAGCTCGCTGCTGCTTAGCAGAAAGGCCAGTTTTATACTGTGATTCAATCTGACCGTATTGGTTCATGAACCTCTGCAAGGTCTTAAAGTCCTTGTAATCAAAAAAAGTTATTTTTCGGTTGTCTTGTTTCTTCATAATATTCCTTTCTTTAGAATGGGATGTCCGATAGATCTATCGGTTCGTTAGCGTCAATATCTTCGATGACGACGTCATCACTTTTTTTAGCTGGAGCAGATTTCGGTGAGCTAGCGGATGATTGTCCGCCACCACCTCCGGCATTATCTACAAAGTTGAAGTCTGAAACTACTACTTCTGTTCGGTAACGCTTGCTACCATCTTTAGCTTCCCAGCTACGGTTTTGCAATCGGCCGCTAACAAATAGCTGTCGGCCTTTGCCCATGTACTGAGCGATTATCTCACCAGGCTTGCCCCAGGCTACACAGTCGAAGAAGTTAACTTCTTCCTGCTTGTTGCCGTCCTTGCCTGTCCAGTTACGATTAACTGCAAGGCTAAAAGAGCAGACAGACTGACCCGAAGGTATAGTCTTTAGTTCTGGGTCGGCAGTTAGATTGCCGAGTAAATTTACTTGGTTAAATCCTTGAGCCATTATTCCTCCTCTTTTGCTTCTTCGCTAGATTCTGTATCTTCTTCAGATTCTGGTTTTTCTTCTGGTGGTTCAACGTGACGAACCAATAAATGTCGAATAACTTCGTCAGTGATGTTTAAAATGCCGTCAAGTTTGCTGACCTTTTGCTTATCTAGCTCAACTTCATAGTAAATATAGATAGCATAATCGCCTTTTTGGATCGGGTAAGCAAGCTTGCGTTTGCCCCAATTATCCATCTTGGCAATCTTGCCGTCTTGATCAGAAATAATCTTCTCAAGCTTCTTAAGTGGTTTGTCGATATCTATTTCTAGATCTGGGTGTAGTAAAACTACTAGTTCATATAATTCCACAAAGTACTCCTTCCTGTGGACTACGGCCTACATACCTCAGAGCATGTAGGCAGGTTAATTAGACTTCAATAGTACTATTTATCAACAGAGGTGTCAATCTGGTAATCAGCAATGACATTCAGCTTAACTTCGGAGGACTTCTTGAGACGGTTAGTGGCTACAATATC
>JAGPDM010000020.1 GCA_018057585.1 Candidatus Saccharimonadota bacterium | reverse complement strand
CCTTGTTCGTGTGGTAGCAGTAGCAATTTGCCATCTTTAACTATTACGCCGTAGACGGCTAGTCTCATTTTTAAAGAATCGGTTGGAACCTCGAACTCATCACCATCTAAATCAATACATACTGTCATTTCATCTGCCATATATCTATCCCCCATTAGTTTTCAATCTGAGAATATCAGAAAGTATCCAATAATGGCAAGTACGGGTTATTCAAAAATATCAGATTTTGGATTTGCGAATAAGCTATCCAACTAGCAAAAAGACACCAAACCAAACGGCAATGCCAGCAAAATATCCAGCTAGTGCTGGCAGTGTTGCTGTCTTAAGGTAGTAGCCAAAATTCAGCTCTTTAACCTGGCCCATAGCAGCCACGCCGGCCGCAGAACCTACTACTAACAGAGAGCCTCCGGTACCAGCGGTCAAGGCAAGCAATACCCAGATAATATCTTTTGTTTCAGGGAAGATTTTTAGAGCCGCCGCAACTAGTGGTACGTTATCAAGGATTGAAGACACTCCACCGAGTGCAACGCTACCAATAATAAGTCTGTTGGTACTGCCGTCGCCAAATAAATGTGTGCCTAGATAATCCAGCACGCCCATGTGGCTAATAGCACCAACTGCAAGTAGAATTCCGATGAAGAACATCAAGGTCGAAACATCAGCCTTTTCAAGCATGTTTATGATATCGCCATTCTTGTGATGTTCACTGCCCTTTTTGGCTTTATAATCATTAACAATCCAAACAACACCAAGGCCCATAAGTAGACCCAAGAATGGTGGTAAACCAATAATGCTGAAGACAACAGGCATAGCAAAAGAAGCAAATCCAATAGTGATCATAGTCCAATCAGGATCAGCTTTCTTGCCTTTTACTGGCATAGGTCGCTCAGCTTTTTCGTGCTGAGTTATCTTGCGGCTGAGTAAATATTGTGGAACTGCAAAGGTCGCAAATGCAGGCAGCATACCTAAGGTGATAAGCTCTCCAGCACTAGCTTTGCCAGCTAGCCATATCATGATTGTTGTAACGTCACCTAGCGGGCTCGGCGCACCACCAGCATTAGCAGCGATAACTGTTGCGGCTACGAAAATGAGAAAGCTTTTCTTGTGAGCGTAGATTTTTCGACCAATCTGAATCATGATCAACGTAGTTGTTAAGTTGTCTAAAATTCCAGAGAGAAAGAAAGTTATGATGCCAAGAATCCAAAAAAGTTGAGTCGAGCTCAACTTTTTTTCCATTATCTTTTCTTGTACCCAGTCAAACAGACCAAAATGAATCATCATTTCTACGATTGTCATAGCTGACAGCAGGAAGACTACAATGCTAAAAATTTCTTGGCTGTCATGGAGAAGTGCCTCAGAGACTTCCTTGCCATCGCCAGTAATCAAGACAGTCAGCAACCAAAGAAAAGCTCCGAGTGCAATTGCTACGCCTGATTTATTTATGTGGAATTTATGTTCAAGAGCTATAAATACATAAGCTAATATAAATAGTCCAATCCCTAGAATTGAGTAAATATTGAACACAGCGTCATGCATTGGAGGTTCCTATCATGTAATTTAAGTAATTTAACGTACAATCGTTAAATATACGCCTGGTTTTTTTATGCGTCAATTTTTTTTCAAAAAAATCGAATTGCAAGTTTAGAGATATTTCAACAGTAGTAAATTTCAGAAACTAGTTAAGTAGATTTTCGTAAGATTTTGATAGTTTTTCGAATAATATATTTTGATCATAGACGATTTGCTCTATTTGCGAGACTCGTCGGACACCACTCAGGCTGCTAGTCAACATTACTTCATCGCACTCGTATAGGGTTTTTAAGCTAAGTTGTTCTTGAATTTGATGCGTAGATTTATCAATTAATTCCTCGATAATTATTTGTCTAGTCGTACCATTTAAAGCACCGGACTCTGCACCTGGTGCATAAATCATCGATCCTTTGCGAGCTATTATATTACTGATGCTAGCCTCGACTACCATGTCATTGTCGTTAACAATAATTATATCGTCTTTGTCTACTATGTTGACTTGTCGTCTCATTGCCGCTGATCGTGCATAAGATAGTGACTTAGTGTTAGACAGCTCGTACTTTTCAGAATATCTCCGCCAGACTACACAGTTTAGACTATCGGCCTTTGCTTTCTCCAGCGGCTTGGCTATTCCAGTTACTTTAAGATCTGGAGCTGCACTCCATCGGTAGCCGGATCCTGAACTTAGATTGATTCGTATATATAAATAGCTACCGATTTGTTTAACAGCTTCTTTTCGCAGAACCTCTGCTGATTCTAAAAATAATTCTGATATATCTGTTTCAATTAAGATTTTTCTTAAGCCCTTAGATGCTCGTGCTAGGTGCAGCTCTGGACGAAACAAACTTCCATCATGTTTAGTCCTCATGGTCTCGAACACGCCGTCGCCTAGCAAATATCCGTTGTCGCTTATGGGAATTTTGGCGTCTTCGATCGGCACGACTTTACCGTCAACTAGTGCGAGTGCTGGTGTGTTCATTACCCAATCCTACTATGAACAGAACTATCTAGCTAGCTCGATGTCATTGTTCTTTACGGTGTAATGCAGCTATCGTGTACGGCTTTGTTTGTATGCATCAACCGTCTTTTGTCTGTCGCTAAAGTATTTACTATAATGACCTTTTAGATTTTTTGGCAGGCTATCTGCTTCGCTACCGACAATTGCATAGGCTTCATCGGCCATCACTTTATCTGCTATGCCTCGATAATCTTCTATGTCATTAAGTATTGAAGGATTTAGGTTATTAATTACTGAGTTAATTTGTTTATCAACCTCGCTCTTTTCTTTAGAATCGAGTCTTGAATAAGCCACATGTAGCATTTCGTGGGCTGCAGTTACAATTGATTCTGAGTTATCATCTTTAGTATCCGGTTCTAGAATCAAAATTTTATTATCCGATATACAACCTATTGGCTTCGAGGCATCGCCACATGCACCTTTAAGTCTGGCTTCGCTAGAGAACTCTGGATCATAGACATAGAATAACCTCCGTCCGTATCGGCTCATGCCTGCCTGTTCACTCAATTCGGCCATGTCATAACTGGGTTGATAGTTTAAAAGTCTGACCCTGTCACCTATCTCTGGAGCTTTGGGTAGGATAATAAATCCAAATCCGATTATCAGGATGAGCACAATTGATTGAAGGAAGGTTTTGCGTTTCACCTAATTATTCTAACAGTCTAAGCTATTTCTTGGTTATTTGCTTGCCGCTTAATTTTGCTTCGTTTCGGATGATGTAGAAACTAACTGCAGTTACTATTAAGGCGCCTACAATCTGAGTCCAAGAGAGCATGTTATTAAACTTAAAGTAGCCAATGAAGACTGCTGTCATCGGGAAGGCTAGTTCAAGTATAGTCGCTCGTGATGCTCTGATTCTCTGTAATCCGAAATAATATATTCCGACAGCTACAAACCCCGTTGAAACAGCGATTAGGCTAAGGGCTTGAATTTGTACAAATTGGAGCTGGCCAAGTCCGTTTGTTGAAGGAAAAAGGAGTAGCCCCAAACCACTAATTATTGTAGCGATTCCAAAACGTAAGGCCGTGATTTGTCCCCAGAACGTGCCCTTGAGGCTGTATTTACTTAAGGCAGTGCTACTGCCCCATGCTGCGGCCGCACCAACAGCCATTATTCCAGCCATTGTAGTTGCATTTCCATAGTCAAAATTAACTTTTAATTCTGGAAAGTTGAGCAGGAAAGCTCCGAACACTGCCAATGCGGCTAGTCCGATAAATCTCAGATTCATCTTCTCCTTCAGCAGCACTGCCGCTGCTGATATTGCAAATATTGGCTGTAGTTGTTGGAGAAGTATCACCACCGAGAAGTTGTCGAAATTAACTTTCAAAAGTGCTGCCGTAAATAGTAAAGTTCCAACCACTCCAGAAAGTGCTCCGACTGTAAGGATGGCCATCTTTTGTTTTCGCGTTAGCGGCTTCAGCTTTTTACGCAATATTAAAAGTATCGGAATTGCAATTGCTGTGCCGATTGCATGCTCGGCAAATACGATCGTTAATGGCGGCAGTGCGAACAGCGTTGTTCGCAGCAAACTGTCTAAAGACCACAAGATTGCAGCAAAAAAAACGGCTGCTCCCCCTAAAAATTTATATTTTGATAGTTCCATAAAGAGAACTCCTTTCGCTAGCATTGCTAGCCCCTTTCAGGTCCCGACTTTGTACGGTTGGCTCTAGAATCTAACTAGATCATGCTAATAATTAGCTCGACGGCTTTACGCCCAGTTGGCGAATTTCACGCCACCCACGGTTAATATGTATAACTACTATACCAAGTTGCTTAGAAAAATAATAATTTTGTGGCTACAATTATTTGCATTGTTATGATTACAAACTTAACAAAAGCATCACCTTTTTTGATTGCAGTGGCAGCACCTAGGTAGCCGCCCAGTATCATTCCGACAGCCAGAGCAGCTGCATATTTATAATCGACGAGTCCATTGATAATAAAAATAATGCTCGAAGTTATCGAGACAAAAAACCACGCTACCCAATTTGTTGCAACCGCATTAGTAAATTTTTTACCAAAAGCAGTTGCGATTATTATTACCGTGACCGTACCGAGACCACTGCCGAAGAGTCCGCCTAGGATGCTCATTATAAAATACAAAACATAACCGGTAATCTGTTTATTATTCGAAGCAGGTTGATCTATCAATCCGACGTCCTTATTTAGAAGAACCACAGGTATTAATGCCAAGAGTACGATGCTGACTAGCTTTTCGGCATTTACTACATCTATATTGACTAAGATTAAGGCTCCAATACCGGCCCCGATTATGCCGATCAGACCAAGCCTAAGACCAATCAGCCAGTCTACCTTGCCAGCAGAATTGTATTTAATAACAGCGGAACTAGTAGCACTGATGCTGGCTAGCCGATTTGTTGCGATTGTTACATCGAGCGGCACGCCCAAGAACAATAAGGCTGCAACGGATATTAGCCCGCCACCTCCAGCTATAACGCCGACAAATGAGGCGACAATCCCGGCAATAAATGCAATTAACAAATCCATTATACTAAGGGATCATTGATGATTAGCTTAGGTTCTTGGTGATGTCTGTTTAAAGTCACGAACACTAAAATTGCACCTAGCAGAATACTGAAAAGTACATAGATCGGTATTGTAGCAAAGAAGTCATATTTGTCAGTCAGATAACCGATGAGAATGCTTAAAGGAATTGCAGCTCCCCTCCCTACACTACTTAATAGCGAGGTCGTCGCCGCCCGCTCGCTGCTCGGGATGCGATCATGAAGCTCTCTTTGGGTAAAAGTATCTAGTGTCTGCATCAAAACTGTGCTGGTGAAAATTACCATCATTGCCCAATTTGATCGTACGAACAGCATGGCTATTTGCATGAGAATGAATCCGAGAATTATACTGAAGTATGCGTTACTTTTATTAGCTTTCCGTAACGCTACAGCTAGGTATGCGCCAATAGTGAACGATAAGCACAACAGCGCGTTACCAACACCGAAAAGCTCGGTAGGTAGATTAACAGCGATAAAATATAATTGATAAAATCCGTGTATTAGATGAGTTAGGATGGCAAGGAAGATCATACCTAGACTAAGGTAAACCAGAATCTTCTTGGAAACAGCATTGCGTAGAGCCTGCTTAGCGTGCTGTAGTGGATTCGATTCCAAAAAGTGCTGCTTAGGTTCGTGCACCGACATTAACATAATGATCGACAGCGTCATTGGGATTAGCGTTATCCAATAATTTATTCGAAATCCGTACTTGCTGGCAACCAGTCCACCGATAATTGAGCCAATAGCAAGAGAAATGCCCTGAGTTCGTAGTACTAGTGCAAGATATTTTTCAAACTGGCCTTCTTCGCTTGATTCTTTTAAGGTGTCGTAGAGAAGTGCTTCGCCAGTTCCTGATTGGCTTGCATAGTAAAATCCCCAAAAAATAGTTCCAAGTATCATTACTAGAAAGCTGTTGCCAATTGCGAACAAGCTCGTACTTACCATCTGAAACAGGCTTCCTATTATCAACGTTCCTTTGCGGCTCCATCGGTCAGCTAAAATACCTGAGGGAAATTCAAACAACAAGATTGAAGCAGTAGCTGCAACGCCGATATATCCGATTTGTTGATAGCTTAGTAGGATATCTGATCTATAAAAAAGCTTCTCTACCGCGTACCAAGTAACAAAGCCTTGTAAGAAATAGCCGCTACCTAGAAGCCAGAGGTTACGTTTTAGACTTGAACCATTCACGGGCGTCCTTTTCATCTTGCTGCATTTGCTCAATTAACTCGTCAATAGAATCAAATTTCAGATTGTTTCTTAGCTTTTCTACTATTACAACTTCTATCTCGGCACCATAGAGATCTTCATCTTTTATGTCAAATATGTGAGTTTCAAGTCTTTTATTTGTCTCATTCAGGGTCTCTGGAAAACCAACAAAAATAATACTAGGTTTATTAGCATAATTTACTTCACTAAAGTTTAGTGAAGTAAAGCCAACAAATACTCCTTCATCGAGGTTGGAAGGACATTCAATGTTCGCTGTAGGATAGCCGAACTTACGCCCGTTACCTTTGTGAGGTTTAACTATGCCGCTAATAGTCTGTTGGTTTAGATCACTCATTGTGAGTAACAATTATAGCAAGGACTGCTTCGCCATACTCATCGAGTTTCTTCTTACCTACACCCTTTATCTTTGAAAGCTCATCTTCGTCTGTTGGTTTTTTTGCAGCTAGCAATTTTAAGGTCTTGTCATCGAATATAATGTAGGCTGGAATCTTGTTTTCTCTAGCGAGTTCAGAACGCCAACTCTTTAGCTTCGATAGTAATTCAGTATCAAATTCAAATTCACTAGACGAGAGCTTTTTGATTACAGTTTCATGGTGCGAATTTATCTGTTCCTCTTGGATAAGTTTGAGTCCGGCTTCAGCGGCAGCGGATTTACGGTTTAGTTCAATATCGAAATCGAGAACTTCAGGATGGATCTTGAGTGCCATTTCGTTAATGCCGCGAAGAAGCAATCCGTCTAGTGTTCTTAAGCGAGATAGAGCCACATAACCCATACCAGGCTCAAAACTCCTTCCTAGGTCGACCTCAGCACTGTCCAGGCTCATCCCCTGGCTTTTGTGAATAGTAATTGCCCAGGCTAGTCTTAATGGGTACTGAGCCAGCTCTGCGATCGTACGATCGCCTTCCTGGATTGACCAAGTATTCCTCTCCAGAGTGATGCGACGTCCAGAATCGTGAAGTTTGATGATTGGCGCATTGCTATCATCGTCAAAACCAACAACGGTTCCTCGGCTTCCATTCACGAATCTCTGGGCTGGATTATTGGCGACACACATTATCTCTGCTCCGAGCTTTAGCTCTAGAATTTCTGGAGCTAGACAGGTTTTTATTAGCGCTTCGACTGCGGCTTTTTTGCCTTTTGTAATCGCTTCGAATAAAACCGAATCATCATTAAGCTCATTTAATCGAGCTATATTTATGGCATCAACATCGGCGTTATGGGTATAAAGCCGAGTAGAATTATTTTCATGCTCGTCAACTTGCCTAGTTTGCAAGGTATCGAGCTCAGCGTAACCAGCCTCGTTTTTACGGATTTTAGACAGTATTTCTAGCAAGCGGTCGTCGTCTTGTCGATGCTGTTCTTTTAAGTAGCAGATTTTTAAGTTCAGCTCTTTCCAGGCTTGGCTTTTAAAGACGAAATCAACTGGTGCGTCTCCCCTGTTTTTAGTAACAGGTGGCAGCTGGAACAGATCGCCGGTTAAGACAACTTGCAGGCCGCCAAATGGTCGATCAGATTTTTTGAAAGCTTTGCAAACCTGATTTACGAGATCAAGTCGTTTACCGTGCAGCATCGAGACCTCGTCTATTATCAACACTTTAGTGTCATTAAAGCGCTTCTGTAACGGGTTTTTGCCCAGCAACACGTCCATATATTCAGGGTGGATATCGTCTTTGATGCCGATGCCGCTCCAACTATGAATCGTCATGCCACCGATGTGGGTCGAGGCAATGCCGGTGCTGGCGGTGACGCCAACTGCTATTTGATGTTTTTTTAGATGCTTGATGAAGCTGTTCAGAACATAGGTTTTTCCGGCACCAGGCTCGCCCGTCAAAAAGACATTATGCCCCATTTTGAGTATTTGTAAGGCCTCTTTTTGGGTCATGCTGAAACTATGGTCGTAATTACGGATGGTAGTTCTGAGCTATCGATCAGATAATCGGGATTAGCAGATTTGATACGATTTTCTCTGACCCAACCATTACTAAATGCAATTGATATTGATTTGATAGACTTAGCAATTTCAACTTCTTCCACGCTGTCGCCAATAATTGCTATTACCTCAATATAGGGGTTTGATGTCTGATATTTCTCAATTCGGTGCAACTTGCCTTGAATATGTGATTGTCCACTGTGGTCATTGGCCAGAATTGGAATATCTGAAAATCCAAAACTCAGCAGCTTAGCCTCTATGTCGCTTGCTGTATGATTACTCAAGATCCCGAAGTCAATTCCATGGTTTTCTAAAATTTCTATAGTTTCTAATATCCCAGTGTGGGTTTTTATCGATGCGACCGCCTTGTTGTAGCTTTCGGCCCAATAATGCTCCTCCGCAGCTAAGCGTTTCTGTTCGTCGCTGAAGCCAATTTTGTCGTACATTTTTGATAAAGGTATTTCAAAAACTTCAGCGTGTAAAGCCGATAATTCTTCGATTGAAAGAGTGGCTTTTGGATGTTTTACACCGCGCAGAACTTCGCGAAAAGCTTCGACCGTGGCCACCTCATCGTCAATGAAAGTGCCGTTCCAGTCAAAAAAAACAATTTGCTTGTTCTTGCTACTGGTCAAAGTAGTTTTCCCAGCCAATATTTCTTAAGTTTTCGGCTGTGTCGATTACTCTATCGTGCATATTTTGACGATATTTCTTTAATCGAACTCTAGTATCATCGTCCTCGACGGCGATGATTGCAGCTGCGTAGAGTGCAGCGTTAACGGCACCGTTAGATGGCATAACTGCCAGAGGCACACCAGGGGGCATTGCGTTACTGGATTTAATTGCCGCGTCGCTACTATGTTCACGTACGACTGGCACAGCGATTACTGGAAGTTCAGTATATGCGGCTGTCATTCCTGGTAAATGGGCCGATCCGCCAGCGCCTGCGATAATAACTTTTAGTCCTCGCTCTTGGGCAGATTTAGCATAATTCGCCATTTTTTCTGGTGTACGATGAGCAGAAATAACTTCCACTTCGTTTGCTATCTCAAGTTCGTCAAGGGTGCTAGCAGCGGCTTTCATGACATCGAGGTCGCTATCTGAACCCATAATGATTCCGACGATTGCTTGTGCCATAATTACCTCCTTAGATCGTTATCAGGCTGTGTGCCTTTTCGACGTTTGCTTTTGCTTCTTCTAGTGTATCAGCTGTAGCAGTGATGTGTCCCATTTTGCGATCAATTTTGGTCTGAATCTTGTTGTACAAGTGAACCTTAACGCCTGGAATTTGCTCGGCTTGTGCGACGCCAGTAGGCTTAGCTTCGGCATTTCGAGTGCCAAGAATATTGATCATAACAGCTGCAGGAACCTTCATCTTGGTTGAGCCGAGTTTCATACCGCTTACAGCTCGCAGGTGCTGTTCGAATTGCGAGGTTATAGAGCCTTCAATGGTTGGATGGCCAGAATTGTGAACTCTTGGTGCTATCTCGTTGATCAGAATATCGCCATTTTTGTCTAAAAACATTTCAATCGCAAATACTCCAGCACCATGTAGGACTTTGGCGGTTTTGTCGGCAACTTCGTGAGCTTTTTTATCAACTTCTGCATCAAATTCACCTGGCAAGAAAACTTCATGACAAATATTGTTAATATGAACTGTCTCAACAACTGGATATAAAACTGAATTTCCTGATGTATCGCGGGCTATGATCACTGCTAGCTCTTTATCAAAATCCACAAATCTTTCGGCATATAATTCGCGGCCACCTAAAACTTCCCAAGCATCAAGCAGTGACTTTTCAGAATCAACCACGGCATTACCTTTTCCATCGTAGCTCTGTTTACGTTTCTTTAGTAACATTTTGCCTTCAAATTGCGTCAGTGCACTTCTGGCATCTTCTATGGTCTCGGTATTTCGATACTGTGCAATTGGCAAATTGTTTTCTTGCAAGAAGTTGCACTGTAGTAATTTGTCCTGAATCATTGAAATTGTTTGCGGGCTTGGCTGGACGATAGTGCCTGCTTGCTCAATTTCACTTAAGACGTCGGCATTTACATGTTCAAAATCTATTGTCACAACATCATTTTGCTCAGCAAGCTTTTTAATGGCTACAGCATCTTTATAGTCGGCTACAATCTGCTCAGCTCCTGCCTTCTTGGCTGGGCAATCTGGGGTTGGATCAATGACTGTTATCGATAAACCTAGACTGCTTGCAGCCTGCGTCATCATCTGTGCCAGCTGGCCACCGCCTACGATTCCGACTTTTTTTACTTGCTTCATACTACAATTTTGCACAATAATTCGACTATTCGCAAACCTTCTTACCAAAAATGTTGCAAACTGCTTTCGGTGCAGCATTAACTACTGATATAATATATGTATTAACAGATTAACCCTGGAGATATAAGTGGGTCAATCACTTACTGAAACTAATTTCAAATTTGCAGATAACCAGCAGAGATATCAAGGTAAAGTTAGGGATGTCTACGCGATTAATGATCAAGTCGTATTGGTTGCCACTGACCGAATTAGTGCCTTTGATGTTGTTTCTAAACAAGGTATTCCGTATAAAGGCCAGGTTTTAAATCAGATTGCCGCATTTAATCTCGAAGCCACCAAAGATATCGTACCCAACTGGGTTCAGTCTGTCCCCGACCCAAATGCCACAGTCGGTGTAAAGGCTGAGGTCTTTAAAGTTGAGGTGATAATGCGTCGAATGCTGGTTGGTGGCGCTTGGCGTTCTTATAGTTCTGGTTCTAGAAACCTATCTGGCAATATCGTGCCTGATGGCATGGTAGAAAACGAGGCTTTCTCTGAGCCACTACTGACTCCTTCAACTAAAGCCACCGAGGGTCACGACGAAGACATATCAGCTGAAGAAATTATCAAGCAGGGTCTAGCAACAGAAGCTGAGTGGCAAACCATCTCCAATTACGCTCATCAGTTGTTTGAGCGCGGTAATCAGATTGCAGGTAAGCAAGGTTTAATACTGGTTGATACAAAATATGAGTTCGGGAAGCTGCCAGATGGTTCGATAATCTTAGTTGATGAAATCCATACGCCAGATAGTTCACGCTACTTCTATGCCGATGATTACGATGCACGTTTTAAAGCTGGTGAAGCTCCTCGTCAGCTTAGTAAGGAGTTCGTACGTGAATGGTTACTAGATCAAAATTACAAAGGCCAGAATCCAGACTGGCCTGAGATGCCAGATGAATTTATTGAGCAAATTACAGAGCGCTACATCGAGCTCTACGAACAATTAACTGGAAAAAGTTTTGTGCCAGCTGATTATAACGATATAGAAAATCGAATAACTAATAGTATAAAAAGCAATCTAAACAGAATAAGCATAAAAAGATACTAGACAAATACATCGGAATATAGTAAAGTAGTTTGATGATGAGCCTTGATTTTGGATTGAGTCCTTGTGAATATGCAACACCAGACGTGGACATTAGAGGCCTGGAGGCTACGGGTCCAGAAACACTGGAAGAGCTCAGAGACCAAACATTACTAGCTTTAAGCGAGCGAGGCTTTGCAGTGGTATCCCCGGTTTTGGATGAGGGCGCCTTAGAGTCAGAAGATGTTGAGACGGTAATTCATCAATTTGCACAGCTGCTGGGTGCAAAGCCACTCAACAATCACCACAGAGGCCCTGTACAGCTCCTAACGCCTGTAGAGGGTGGCAGCGACCGTCCAGTTAGCGATACGAGGAGCCAAACTCCCCACACTGATGGCGGATATACAGATACTGCCCCAGACCTACTTCTCTTCTATGTTGCCACAAATGGAGAAGACGGAGGCAGGTCATTGTTATTGCCTATGGATAGAGTCGTCAGATCGTTAGGAGAGGAGCTAGTTGGTGCAACCATGACGGTAGCAAGGCACGAGACGGCGCCGGAAGTTACCAAGCCTTTCATTGACGACAGTTTTGATCCTCCAGTCGTGAATGCTGGAGGTCATGAGTATAATAGCCATCATCTTACTCTTCCAGACGGAGAGGTGATTGATCAAGAAGATTATCTAAAAATGATAATTGAACTACTGGAACCAGATGATCAGTATTTGTTCGAGCCTGGAACATTGGTTGTGGTCGATAATCGACAGGGTGCACTCCATGGCAGAACAGAAATCACGAATAATCCAGATAATCCTAGGGTACTACATAGGCTGTGGGCTAGATGGGGAGATGGCCTGCAAGAAGAGTTATAAAGTTAGCTATTTAATTTTTATTTGAATAACTACTGCTTATAATTATTGGCTAAGCCTGTATAATGGATATATATGCTAACAAGCTTCACACCACCAAAACCAAGCGAGGAAAAACGGTTTTCAGGACTTGACCCGCTCGATGGCAGATATTACGACCCAGAAGTCGCGCAGTATTTAAGCGAAGAAGCCCGGATTTTGTACCAAGCCCATGTCGAAGCGGCCCTGGCACAAACACTGGCTGACTTTGGCGTCTGCGATCAATCAGTAGCAGATGAGATTGACGAGGCCTCAAGAAAAGTTACAGCTCGTGAGGTATCTGATGAAGAAGCAATCACTAAACATGATGTTAAGGCGCTCGTTAACGTAATTAAGTCCAAGATTTCTGATGATGCCAAGCCTTATGTGCATATGACTGCCACTAGCTACGATATTGTTAGCACAGCTAGTGCCGTTCAGTATAAGGCTGCAATCGAAAACGTTATCCTGCCACGCCTGCACAGTCTGAATGCTACGCTAATTGAGCTAGCTGATAAATATGCCGACACAGTCCAGATTGGGCGAACCCACGGTCAGCACGGTGTGCCAATAACTTTTGGCTTTGCAATCGCAGAATACATCAGCCGACTCGGTGGTAGCATTGCCGGAATAAAAGACCTAGCCGAACATTTACAAGGTAAGTTCTCTGGAGCGGTTGGTGCTTACAACGCGTCAGGTTTATTTGTCGATGATCCGATCAAATTCGAAAAAGCTGTTTTAGATCAGCTAGGTTTAAAAACTGCTGAACATTCAACCCAAATCGTACCACCAGAAACTCTAGCGCGTCTGTTTGACGAGGCAGTGATCGCTGCCGGCGCTATGAGTAACTTAGCTCACGACATGCGTCACTTGCAAAGGAGCGAAATTGCCGAACTGCGTGAAAGTTTCGAAAAAGGTCAAACTGGAAGTTCGACTATGGCGCACAAGCGTAACCCGATAAATTTCGAAAACGTTAATGCGCTTTATAAGCAAGTTATCGCTCAGCAACTAGTAGTTCAACAGAACTTAATTAGCGAACACCAAAGAGACTTAACAGATTCAGCTTCTGCTCGCTTCTACCCTATCCTGCTTGGCTGCGTTGCTGAAATGGCTAGTCGCTTGAACAAAACAATGAGCAAAATAGAAGTTGATGAGGAGTCAATGCTGCGTAACTTAAACTTGAGCAACGGTGCCATCGGTGCCGAGCCGCTATATCTTATACTAGGGAAACTCGGTCACACTTCCGGTCATGAAAAGGCGAAAGAGATCGCCCACGCCGCACTTGACGCCGGAATTAGTTTTGGCAATGCTGTCCAGCAAGATGAAGAAATAATGCAAAATTACTGGGATAAAATTTCCGAAGAAGACCAATTGAAGATTATCGAACCAGAAACTCACTACACTGGGCTAGCAGCGCAAAAAACCAGAATGATCGTCGACAAATATAAGCAAAATGATTAATTGCCAATTCGAAAACGGCAATAAAGCCAACCTTCGTCACGTGACTGTCGATGCGATAGTGCTTAGCCGTGATAAAACTCAAATACTCTTAGCTAAGCGAGCCGAAGGTACCCCCGATGCTGGTAAATGGTGCTTACCAGGTGGCTACATGGAGCGCGACGAAACTACAAAGCAAACCGCAGAGCGCGAAACGCTCGAAGAAACTGGCTACGAAATAACTGATATTAAATTTCTGGCATTTAATGACAATCCGCAGCGGGTTGGCGGAGAAAGCCAAAACGTTAATTTCCTTTATACAGCGATCGCAGCTGATCAAACCGGCAAACCTGACGATGAGTCCAGCGAAATTAGATGGTTTAAATTAGATGAACTACCCGATAAATCGAAAATGGCTTTTGACCACTACCAAGCTGTCTTGTCGCATATCTAAACAAATACGATTTAGATCTGCCAGAGTAGCATTGCTATATTAGTTAGTATTATTTGAGAACTATAGGCCGTGAGTCGTATCGGTAGTACACAACTTTTCCAATAATTCTAATCGGCCGAACCAATCTAACTTAATTTTATTTGGACCTACCGGCTATGACTGCTCAGACTATTTTAAACTACACTAACTGGTAAGTGTCAAGCATATCTACAAAAGTAGAAATTGGAAACTAGTAATTGAT